>NZ_JBFUCY010000039.1:0-68056 GCF_056404995.1 Mucilaginibacter sp. P2_A5 | reverse complement strand
AATCGGAACTGAACCAAGCAGCCAAAACGGCCATCACACATGATCTGGAAATAAGCGCCTATGCAAAGCGTAAACTTCAAAGCAAAAACTATTCACTGGTGCTGAATAATGTAAAATTCAAGCTGATATTACGTATGTTCTCTCTGGTAAAAAGAGGTGAAATGTATGTGGATAACTATAAGAGATCAGCTTAAAAAGCTTATTTTAAATTAAATTTGGAAATATGGTAAACCTAGAATACGGCACGCAAAAATGTCGATTTACAGGTGCTACAAATGTTTTGCTCCGATGGAGCAACCTGTGAATTCATTAACTTAATAGCATTGAGCGTCTCTCGTACAGTCATTGTAGAAAGTAATTGACTAACTGAACTACCTGGGTTTATTTACAACGGCAAAAAATAAGTGGCAAGTAGTTGGGGTAGCTATCAATACCTTTTATATCTTTACGCTTATCTGTTACCTTATTATAATTATAGTAATTACCATACAAGCAAAGCATGATTGTTACCATCAAAGACGAGACTTTTGCCGGCAAAATATTGCATGAACTGGAGATAGAATTTAAAACCGAAACGGTTACCGTGCAGGACATTATAACCGGCAGGGTAATTAAAGAGGTAGAGAATTATAACAACAAACTGCCCGAATATTTTAATGGTTTGATTGAACCATCGGATGTGGAGAAAACGCTTAACGGCTTTAAGCTTAAACCAAAAAAAGTAATTGATGCCGAGAAGCAGGTGTATGTTGCTTTAAATGCGTTTCAAAACAACGGTTTTTTTGTACTAATAGATAATATACAGTCGGAAAGCCTTGACCAGCAAATTGCCTTGCGAAAAGATACCACCATCAGTTTTATTAAATTAACGCCATTGGTAGGTGGCTGATCATGAGCATTTTTGATAAAATTAAAGACGCGTTATTTAAAACCGCGCCGGCGCAAAGTACCTCGACGGCTCACAAACTAAGTGAGTTTGACCAAATAGTTCACGATTCACGCGTAGAACACGCCCGTACAAGCAGTTATTTTTATGGCATAAAAGTAAACACCTTATCAGTTTACACCCAGGAAGTTGCTAATTGGCCGGATAAAAAGAAAATTGAATTTATTATTTACTGCCTAAATGAAAACAGTGAATACAACAAAAAAAACACCAACCATTCATCAAACGACAAAGCCGGGCATGACAAAGAAGTAAGACTGGCTTATATAGCACAGCTGTTTAAAACCAAGCTTGCCATTGACGATCATGACATGGAAAGGATTTTGCAGGTGTTTGCCCAAAACAAAAACTGGAATTATACAGTGTTTTACCAATGGCCGGTAATAGCTCTCATTAATCAGCTTACCCGGCAATATAGCAAATCGGGCGTATCCGAACAAATGATAGTATTGCTAAACACGTTTAAATTAAAAATACAGCAAATAGACCAGGTTTATTGGGAAAAAGACAGGCTAAAGCTGATAGAGAAAATAGACCAACTGATATTTGGATCGACAGCATCGCCCGAGACGGTGAAACCGACACTATTTTTAGGTGATGATCCGTTTTCTGCGTATGCCAACCAGGTTATCCAGGCATTACCAGATGCTGATAAACAACTTTGGTACCAATTAATTACCAAAGCTTTAAAAGCCACAGGATCTAAGCCATCCAATAAATACCTGTTGGAAAGTAAGGAACTGTTTAAACAATTAGGTGCCGATAAATTTAAAACCGTTGTTAATGGCTGGTTCCTGTTTGTTATTAATTTAAAGGAAGAAACCAAAGTACATACCTACAACAACAGCGACCACACTTACTCAACAACAACATTTTTAAGCGCCATTAACATGGAAGCCATTAAGGGTTTTGCGTGGATGTGCGCACATTTTCATGATAACTCTACCCTTAATAACCTGGCCAAACTTGCCGAAAGATGTTATAAAAAAATGCCGGGGGTAGGGCCGGCAGCGGCTGGTATAGGCAATGCCTGCCTTTATGCGCTTTATAAATCAAAAGGGTTAGATGGGATAGGCCACCTATCGCGCCTCAAGCTTCGCATCAAACAAACCAATACCCAACAGATTATTGAAAAATACATGGAGCAAGCTGCCCAGGAGCAAGGTGTATCTACCCACGAGATTGAGGATATGGCTGTTGATGACCTTGGCCTTGTAAACGGCATACGGGAGTTTCAGTTTGAAAACTTTACCTGCGTAGTTAAAATTACAGGCGTTGGCAAATCTGAGCTAAACTGGTACAAAGCCGACGGTGTGCAGCAGAAAGCGGTACCAACGGCTATAAAAGACAAACAGGCTGCCAGGCTAACAAAAATAAAAGGTATCCAAAAGCAAACCGACCAAACAACCAGTGCCCAGCGCGATCGTATTGACCGGATGTTTCGCACTGATCGTAAATTAAGTTTCAGTGCTTTTAACGAGTTTTATTTACATCATGGCCTGATGTGTTCGCTCGCCAGGCAAATCATCTGGAATGTTACGCAGGCTGGCAAACCGGCATCGGTAATATGGATAAACGGTAAGTGGCTTAATAACAACAACGAGGAGATTATACCTGACGAGAATGGCGAGGTATCCCTATGGCACCCGGCATTGGCACCACTGGCCGAGGTACAACAATGGCGACAGTTTTTAACCGAGCATCAAATTCAGCAGCCTTTAAAACAGGCGTTCCGCGAGGTTTATTTACTTACCGAAGCCGAAATAAATACCCGCATATACAGCAATAGGATGGCTGCGCACGTGTTAAAGCAACATCAGTTTAATATGCTGGCCAAAACCAGGGGCTGGAAATATTCATTGCTTGGCGCTTACGATAATGGTATAGAAAACGGCATGGCCGAACTACTTTTGCCGGAACATGGCCTTAAAGTGCAATATTGGATAAGCGAGGTAAACGCCGAAGACGCTTTCAACGATACCGGCATATGGAACTACGTAACAACAGACCAGGTAAGGTTTGTGCGAGCAGATAGCGGCAACGTTGTTGACCTGATAGATGTTCCTGTATTGGCGCTTTCTGAAGCGCTCCGTGATGTCGACCTGTTTGTTGGGGTGGCAAGTGTTGGCAACGACCCCACCTGGCAGGATTCGGGCGGGGTGCCTGCTTTAAACAACTATTGGGCGGCATACTCATTTGGCGACCTGTCTGAGTTGGCCAAAAATCGCAAAGAAATACTGGCCGGCCTGGTGCCCCGCTTGAAAATAAGCAAGGTTGCACAAATACAGGACAAATTTTTAGTAGTAAAAGGAAAACTGCGGACTTATAAAATACACATTGGCAGTACCAACATCCTTATGGAACCCAACGACCAATATTTATGTATCGTGCCAGACAGGGGTCAAAAAAGTCCCACCGAAGGCTTGTTTATTCCGTTTGAAGGCGATGCGGGCCTTTCGGTAATCTTATCCAAGGCTTTCCTGCTTGCCGATGACGATAAGATAACAGATAGCACCATTACATCGCAGATAAACAGGAAGTAGACTTAGTTTTTAAAACTTAAGTCTTCCTCCTGGTTATCATCCTTCCTTCAGAATTTCACAAATTTTACCACTCAGGATAACAGAATGGGTTGGGCTATTTCGATATTAAAAGCGCGGCAACCCAATTAATATATTTCCCCAGTTTTTTGAAGTCCCCTGCTGTTCGAAGGTCAGAGACTCGAACAGCAGACTGCGAACTGTAAGTTCGGGCTTACAAAATCAAGATTTACCTGCGGGGCACGCGCCGCGCGGGTGCGCCAGTTTTGGATGGAAAATTCACTCACACAGTCCCTTCAGGGTCTTTCGATAGAGGACCCTGAGGTAACCGATCTCTCGCATCAACTCAGCTTTCGGGATTACAACCAGTGCAACCGCTGGGTCCTCTATCGAGAGACCCCGCGGGGACGGAAAGTGCGGTGGGGAACACCAACAAGGGCGGAATGGTATGGGAGGCCACTAAGGGCAAAGAGACGATTAAAGTGCTGTACTATTTTTTTTGGGCTTCTTTTAAAAAGAAATCTGTCATTTTATGAAAAGTATTTTCATTGAATGTAATCGGTCCGTGCTGACCTTGAGGAACAGAAATAAACTCAGTTAATATTCCCTTTTCTTTCAATGCTTTGGCAAAAAGCTCACTTTGGCAATAGGGTACAACATTATCAGCATCGCCATGAATTACTATAAAATGAGGATCCGTTTTGTCCAGAAAGGTGATGGGGTTGAGCAGGGCTATCATATCAAGATTATCAGCCGGATTGCCCCTAATAAGTGCACCTTCGGGAGAGTCGGCTCCTTTAGGCTTCTTACACCCATCCATGAGAGCCATGTCGATAGGGCCAAACCAATCAACTACCGCATTCACAGAACTGCTGGCTGCGGTATAATTTCCTACATTTCCTTCTATGTCAACCTTCACTTTCCCCACTGTAAATTCTTTAACAGAATTTGATGCTCCGGCGAGCGAGGCAAGATGTCCACCTGATGAATAGCCTGTAATGCCAATAAATGAAGCATCAATTTGATATTTACCAGCATTTGCCCTTATATATCGTACCGCAGCTTTCACATCATTGATTTGGGCTGGGTAAGGAGCATCGCCACTTGACCTGTGGTTAATGGCTATAACCGCAAAACCGCTGTCAAGCAATGGTTTTCCAAGAGCATCAAACGCAGCTTGTTTCAAATTATTACCATACCATGCGCTACCGTATATTACAATAATTGCCTTATAGGTAGGTTTTGCTACGTTAGGCAAATGGATATCGAGGTTATGATACTCTTTGCCATCATCGGCATAATTCAAATTGAGCCATTGCTTAACCGGAACAATTACGCTATCTTTTTGAGTGGTTTCTTTTGTTAATTGCTGATTTTTTTTGCAGCAAAAAAAAATATAATAAGAACTGAAAAGGCTAATTTTAAAATGGTCATTTAGTCTGATTTAGATCAAACATAATATTATTATTCCGTATGCGCAGGCTTGACCAAAAATAAAATACCCCCTATTGTTCGTAGAGTTCCGCAGTTCGAGTCTTCGCCTTTGTTGGTGTTCCCCACCGCCATTGTTGGAGTTCTCCATAGCCGCATAACGATAACCCTGTTAAATAATAAACCAAAATATGGTTCCATTTGCCCCATTATCCGTTACACCAATTTGCCCGCCATGTGCCGCTATAATTTGGGAAGAGATATATAACCCCAATCCAATACCTGAGTATTTTTTTGACGTATTTTCAACCCTGAAAAATCTGTCGAAAATATTATCTTTTTTATCGTCCGGAATTCCAATTCCCAGGTCGGCTACACTTAGTTTGATCTTTCCATTATCCTCAGGGCTGATATGTACTTCTACTAAAGTATGCTCTGGCGAGTATTTAAAAGCATTTGTCAGGAAGTTGCATAACACCTGGTCAATCCGGTTGTAATCTGCAAATACCGTCAGGTTTTCATCTCCCTGTATAGCAACCTGGTGCCTTCCATCCACCGATTGGCATTGCTCAACACATTCGGCAGCCATTTTCATGATATTGAAGTCTTCTTTGTGTAATTGCAACTGCCCGGCATGTATACGGGTTACATCAAGCAATTCATCAATTAAACTGGTAAGCTTATTAATTTGTTTGGATGAACGGTGTACAAAAGGCGCAATAACTGCCAGTTCATCATTTTGGGCCAGAATTCGCTCCAGCACCTGCAAAGATGCTTTTACGGTAGTTATCGGTGTTTTTAACTCATGGCTTGCTATACTCATAAATTCGTCTTTTTTTGCCATCAAATCTTCTGCGGCCCTTGTAAGTACCTGCTGATGGCGGCTCTCTTCTTCTGCCTTTTTCCGTTCCTCAATTTCGGCCTCCAATTCGTCGAGTGTTCTTAGCCGGTAAATCATCGGAAGCAATCTGTATAATGCAAAAACCGTAAACACAGAGATAATTGCAGTAAATAACCTAATCAAGGCACTAAGACGGTAAGCCGGCCACCAAAATATAATAGCATCTATAAAATGGGTAGCGCCACATAACAGGATAAAACCGATAAAAAGCCAAAGTATTTTAGGAAAAGGAATATCCTTTCGTTTACTGATAATCCGGAAAAGCAGGAAGGGGATTGCGAAGTATGCTGCCCAGATAGCTGTGTCTGACAATATATATAACCATCCATGAAAATCTGACCAGTTGCCGCAATGCCATCTTGCGGGCCAATCGGCAGTATCAAAAAGTTTTGCAAAAAAACTTTTTACCTGGCTTATAAATCCGCCGTTGCCAAAATCAGGCTGTATACGGTGAGCATAACATGATGGGCCACACTTTACGGGCACTTTATTTACCAAGCTTACTTTATCTGTCATATCGAAAAAATATTTCTGTTATCAAAACTAAAGATATAGTGTTCCTGCCGATTTTTCCGATAGCTGTTAAACCATTTTAGCTAACTCTTGTTGGTGCTCCCTGTATCCAGTCTCTGAAATGACGCCCAGCTCGATCGCTGGTCGATAAAGAATAATTTTGGAGATCCGTTTTAGCGATTTATCCCCAAAAAAAGTAGTTGATGACAACGGTACATTACAACACGGTAATTACACACCAACGGTTGCCGGTATAAAAATAAAGAAGCTGGAGCCCTGGCCAAATGTGCTGTCAAAGCCTATCCGGCCGCCCTGGCGTTCAATAAATTCTTTACATAACAACAGGCCAAGGCCGACACCATGTTCGTTGTTGGTGCCAAAACCAGGTTCGGTGTTTATGGAAAATATTTTTTGCTGTTTATCGGGGGCAATGCCTTTCCCGTTGTCGCTAACCGTTATTTTACATTCGTTAAGTACCAGTTGGGCATCTATATTAATAATTCCACCGCGCTGGGTAAATTTAATGGCGTTGCTGATCAGGTTGCGCACCACCAGTTGTAGCATATCTACATCGGCAATAGCTGTTATTTTATCGTTAATGTGGTAGTTTAAAGCAATATCTTTTGTAGACGCCTGCATTTTCTGCATCTCAAGGGTGTTTTGCAATACCGAAAGCAGGTTTATGGGCGCCAGGTTAACCAGCGGCCCCTCCATTTGCGATTTTGACCAATACAACATATTGGTAAGCATTTGCATGGTATTATTGGTAGCATTAAGCAGCTCTTTTTCCAGCGCAGGCCGTTCATGGCTTTCCAGCTCATTTGCGTTCAACAACTCCAGGTAGCTTTGTATGTTAATGAGCGGCGCACGCATATCATGCGATATGATAGACATTAACTTGGTTTTCTCGGCGTTGCTTTGTTCCAGCTGGCCTTTTTGAAGCAGTATCTGTTGGTTACGCATTTCCACTGTTAACGCCTTTTTTTCGGATACACGTTTTTCGCTATCATAGCTTCTCCTGATGTATTTGATTACAATGTAAATGGTTATCACCGGGATAGGAAAAACCGTAACCCTATCTATAAACTGGCCTTTACCGGCAGTAAAAGGATGCTTTACTAAAAAAGGGTAGTAATAAGCTACCGCGTGTACAATTAAAAAGCACAAGAGATAAATAACTAACCATATAATATGCTGCCGGTAAGGCGTAATGGCAAAAAGCAGTAATAAGTAAACGGGCCATATCAAGTCGGTAGAACCATCGATACCCGAATTTGTAAAGTAGTTTACCGAGAAAATAACGATCCCTGTTAACCCAAATAAAATATCGTTGTGCTTGTGCCCATTAAACCTGGAATTGTAATACTGGTAACCGAAAAAGCCCCACAGTACAAAGGCCGAAAATGAACCAATGTAAAGCCCGGCAAAAAAGTTATAGGGAATATAAAAACTGGTTAGTATAATCAGGCTGATACTGATGGAATGGAAAATCCTGCTTTCTAACGGGAATACTGATGGGCTGCCTATTAGCTTAGCCCACAAGTAATTTATTTTTTTAAAAACAGGAGACGAAGCGAGTTTAGGCATGGTACAAATTACAAGCCGTTTTGGTTAACAAGTATAGCTGGTCGGCATTAATACGGGAATATTTGTCAATTTGTTCGCAATTGACAAATTACATATTTAAACATCTTTGTAACGTTATTACTTGCCGCAAACATTTCCATTTTTAGCCGGCAGAGCAGGCCAGCCGTTTGAAGCCCCGAACTTCAAACCACAATGCTTATAATCTCCAGACTATCGTTAAACTCATTCACCGTCCTGGCTGATAATATTCACCGTTACGTTATTTCCCATAAAGTGGTTAATAATGTAAGAGGCAAGGTTAAACCACGCGTAACAACCGTTAAGCACCCATGCATCTGAACTTACGATGAGCCGGTTTTCTGCAATCAAAAATTTGTCGGGAGCATTGTCTAAATAAATATCCCAGGAAAAGCCCTGTTGTGCCGCTATTTCATAACAAAGTGTTTTAAGCCGCCCGCTGTTGGATACCGGGGCGTCAAATATCCAGTTCACCCGTTCGGCACCAAGCGCATCCAATGCCCTGCCCACTGTGATCAGCACTTCTTCGGTTTGCCTCACCCTTTTATAAGATCCGTGTACCGACGAGATATCGCGGTAGCAGCCGTCTAATCCCTTAAAAACATATCCGCCCGATAAAAAGGATTCCAATATAATAACAATATTGAATCCATCTACATAAATGGTTTTACCCCGGATGCCGGTAGCTGCTACTTCTTTATTTTTACGGTTTTGGATATCCTTTGCAGAACAAGCCATACCCTGCAAGGCCAGGATCTGTCGCTGCCTTAACCGGTACCTGTTGCCAACCAATGCCAGCGTTGCCCGTGGCGGATAATCTTTGCTGAGCAAATAATGCATATCCTGCAAAGCCTGTAACAGGTTTTCACGCTCTTTTGGCCTGCCAAAAAGTGTTTCATCGTGCGGGTCTTTTCCCCGGTTTCGGCGGGCTTCGGGTTGTTGGTCGCTCATCTGTGAAAACTAAAGTATGTTGCAATATACTCGTTTTGCTTCTTGCTGCAATGGCAACCAGGCCCCCCTCCCGCTGTTCGAGTCTCCAGGCTCCGAACTACTGTGCCTGTTAGCCTACAGGTCTTGCCGGCAGTACGCGGTGAGGTCTAATGATGCAAATCGAAGCACATTCCTTGCCACCTGCTTTCAAAATCCTGTTCAGCGACGATTATTTGGTTCCCGAAACCCTCAGGGTCCTTTTGCAAAGAGACCCCGAGGGGACGTAAATGATTGTACAGCGACAATGACCAATGACAGCGAAGCGAAATGACCAATGACAAGCGTAGCGGCAATGACCAATGACTGCGCAGCAACCTATTCATTCAGCATAAATTTATCGACACCCTCTGCGGGTTTCCAGTCGCTGGTTGGTTCATAATAGTGCCATAGCAGGGCCGATATTTTTTTGATGAGCAGGCCGGCTTCATTGCTTGTTCCCCAGCTTTGATCGGTATTATGGTTGGTAATGATGGAAAAAACATAATCGCCATGTGGCGCATTTACCAGTACAGTTTCCGACCGCGAGGCGTCAACCGCGCCCTGCTTGGATATGGTATGCACATATGGCGGAATTTGCGACAGGGCGTGCTCGTCCCAGTAAATACGGCCCATATTACGATACATCCTTTCGCTGGCAGCAGGGCTTACAGCTTCGCCTTTTCTGATCATGGTAAACAGGCGGCACATTTCATAAGGTGTGCTAACGCCCCAGCCATATACTTTGCGGATAGCTTCGCGGCCTGCCACGCGCGAGTTTACCCGCATCACCTTAAAACCGTTTTGCTGCAGCCAGTTGTTAATATAGTCGCCACCAACCAGTTTTTGCAACCATAGGCTCGCGGTATTATCACTCATCGTGATCATCAGCATGGCCACTTTACTCAGCTGCACGGTATCCTTATCTTTAAACGAGCCTAAAAGATCCTCCCCGGCATATAAAAGCGAATCGCGGTAAACCAGTTTTTGGTTGTAATGCAGTTCTCCCTTTTCTATCTTATCCATCAGCCCGCATTGAATACTCACCTTGATCATACTGGCTGTGGGGAACAACGTATCGGCATTAATAGCAACGGTTTTACCCGTTTTAAGGTTTTGTACATAAATGCCTGCCTGGCCATGAAAATCTTTTATTGCCTCCTGCAATTGGGCAGTTAGTTTTTTATCGGTTTGGGCGAAGGTGGCTGTTGTCAGGAGTAAAAAAAGGGTGAGAAGTTTGAGTTTCATGAGCGAATTGTTTATCAAATGCAAAATACTTAGTAAAATCAATAATCGTATCTTTATTGTATGGATATTCAGTGGGTTATTAAGATAGATCAGGATATTTTAAGCGGAACGCCGGTATTTGCCGGTACACGCGTACCGGTCGAATCTCTCTTTGACCATTTAAAAGCAGGAATTTCTCTTGGGGAGTTCTTAGATGAATTCCCTTCCGTTAAAAAAGAGCAGGCGATGTTTTTGATTGATAAACAACAGCAATTAGATTTTACCTAAGCTGTTTTGTCCAACATCCTATCGTAACGCTGCAACAAATAGCCTTTAAATTTTTAGATTTGTTTCTTCTTTAAAAGGATAAATGAATAAACCATCGATTCCATGTTATTGCAAGGAACAAAGCAATTGTAAGCAACGTATTGCAAGCCTGCACAGTTTGCAATTGCCAGGGTACGGTACTCATGATATAGGTGGCAATACAAACACCGGCGTTGAACGCAGGCGAAGACTCACCCGGCGAGGCTGCGCCCGCCACCCTCTCTCCGGCTTCGCCGCAAAGAGGGGCTTGAAATTTCATTATTTTAGTTTTTTCAATAACGTGCTATCCATCGTTCAAGCCCCTCTTTCCACCGCAGGTGAAGAGAGGGTGGCGGGCGCAGCCTCGCCGGGTGAGTCTTCGCCGCTATGCGATATCCCCCATTTCCGCTTTAGAACTTCGCAAAATTCCATTTACTCCTAAACAAATGAGGCCTAATACTATTTATCCCATATGAAACTCCTCCGCTGGCTTCTATTCCCATTTTCACTCGTTTACGGCCTGGTTGTTACCATACGTAACTGGTGTTATGATGCGGGGATATTTAAAAGCACCGGTTTTAACCGTCCAATTATTGTGGTAGGTAACCTTGATGTTGGCGGCGCGGGTAAAAGCCCGATGACAGAGTACCTGGTACACCTTTTCAAGAATGATAAACCAACCATCCTTAGCCGTGGCTATGGGCGCAAAACCAAAGGCTTTTTGCTGGCCGGCGATAAACCCCAGGCATCGGTTATTGGCGATGAGCCGGCCCAGTTTAAACATAAATTCCCGAAGGTTACCGTTGCCGTGTGCGAAAAACGGGTTGAGGGCATACGGCAGTTAAAAGATAAATACAGCCTGGTAATTTTAGATGATGCCTACCAGCACCGTGCGCTTAAGCCTGGTTTTAGCATCCTGTTGTTTGATTATAACCGCCTTAACCAACCGCGTTTGGTGTTGCCCGCCGGCAACCTGCGCGAGCCGTTTAGTGGCCGCGATAGGGCCGATGTGATTGTCATCAGCAAATGCCCGGCTATACTGGCAGATGCTGAAATGGCTCTGATAAAAAAACATATTAAGCCCCTGCCCCACCAGGCATTGTTTTTTACAACTATAAACTACATGGCCTTGCGCAATATGGAAGGCACAACCGTTTATCAAAACATTGATGAGCAAACTACGGTGTTCCTGCTCACAGGCATTGCCAATCCGGCGCCTTTATTGTCGCATTTAAAAAAGTTCACATCACTTGTCAATCACCATAATTATCCCGACCATCACGAGTTTAGCTTAAAAAATATCAGTAAACTTGCCGATGATTTCTTTGCCTGCACATCACAAAAAAAGTTAATCATCACAACAGAAAAGGATGCGCAACGTTTAGGGGAACAGGAATTGCAATCAGCCGTAAAAAAGCTACCTGTTTTGGTACTGCCAATAGGTATCAGTTTTTTAAATAACGGCAAACAGCAGTTTGATAATTTAGTAACCGAATATGTTAGACAATATTGAAAGCACCGCCCGGTATATAAAAAACCGCATAGGCGATTTTGAACCCGAGGTTGGTATAATTTTAGGCACAGGCCTGGGTGGCCTTGTTAAAGAAATTGTAGTTGAAAAACAACTCATGTACTCCAACATTCCCGATTTTCCAATCTCGACATTGGAGTTTCATTCGGGCAAATTAATATTCGGTACGCTGGGTGGTGTAAAGGTTGTGGCCATGCAGGGCCGCCTGCACTATTACGAAGGCTATAACATGCAACAAATCACCTTCCCGGTAAGGGTGATGAAATACCTGGGCATCAAAACATTGTATGTATCAAATGCCAGTGGCGCCCTTAATCCCGATTTTAAGAAAGGCGACCTGATGGTTATTGCCGATCATATTAACCTGCAACCGCAAAACCCGCTTATCGGCAGAAATTACGAAGAGCTTGGCCCACGTTTTCCGGATATGAGCCAGCCTTACAAACGCGCGTTAATTGACAATGCTTTAAGTATTGCTGCGGCAAACAATATTACCTGCCATAAAGGAGTTTATGTTGCTGTAACCGGTCCTAATTTAGAAACCAAGGCCGAGTACACTTATTTAAGGATCATTGGCGGCGACGCTGTTGGCATGAGCACCGTACCCGAAGTTATTGTGGCAAACCATATGGGCATACCTGTATTCGCCATATCGGTATTAACTGATGAAGGTTATACCGATGTGCTGGAGCCGGTATCATTAGAAGAAATTATAAGAGTAGCCGAAGAAGCAGAACCAAAACTGACCCTGATACTCAAAAATCTGATAGCGGGTAATTAATGCATCATAAGCTCAAATATATTTTATTATTCCTGCTATGCTTTGGCATACAGTCGGCTTTTGCGCAATATGGTCAAACAAACCGGGCAAGGCCGTTATCAACACGCGATACGGTAAAAACTCAACGAAAAGTCAGCGATGATGAACTGCTGGATAGCCTGCGTAAAAGAGAAGACAATAAAAAAGACTCGGTAGTTTTTAGTTCCAAATTTATCCGCGTGACGATGGAACGCTTCCTGAGCGATAGCACACAAACTTTTGCGCTGGATACCGGCCTTTATAATTTTGAAAACTTCAGCCCGTTGGTTGATCCGCGCCATCCGCGCATTAGCCTGGGCTACAATGGCGTATCACAACGAAGCATGCTGTTTGAGCCCGACCAAACCATTGGTTTCAACACAGGCCTGCATTCGCTGGATGTATATGCCCTAAAACCACAGGATATTAAATATTATAACGCCAGGGTGGCTTTATCCAACCTAACGTTGTTTAACGCCTTTGGGAGTTCGGCCGAGCAGGTTTTTAAAATCCTTCATACACAAAATATAAAACCAAACTGGAATGTTGGCTTTAACCTTAACTTCAACGGATCGCGCGGGTTTTATAGTACAAGCAGCGTTTTGCAGCAAAATGTAAGCGATGTAAATGCCGCGCTTTTCACCTGGTACCAATCGCCAGGCAAGCGTTATAACTTGCTGGCCAACATCATTTACAATAACTTAAAAGCCCCCGAAACAGGATCTATCCTCAACGATACCCTTTTTACAGGCCAAAGTAACTCTCTGTTTTTCAAAAATTCGGCTCCGGTAAGGCTTCAAAACAGTTACCAGCAATGGACGGATAGAAGCCTGTATATAAAACAATTTTACTACCTGGGCCGCATCGATAGCTTAAATAAAGGCAAGGATAATTCAAAAATTTTGCCTACCCAGCGTGTGGCACACACCTTATTTGTTCAAAACAGTTCTTATAATTACCTGCAAACAAACCAGCCCGATACCTATAATGTATTCCCCGACTATTATTACAGCTATAACCGGTCAAGAGACTCGCTGGCAGTAACACATATTCAAAACGAATTTTCATACAGTTTTTATCTCCGGAGCAAATCGGTAAAGTTTGTAAAAAACGAAGTAAAACTCGATCTGGGCCTGGTGCATGACTTATATAATTACGCGCAATATGTAAGCGATACTACGCTAAACCAGTATGGGTATAAATATATCCATCAAAATAAAATGCAGAATAGCACCTTCCAGGATATCACCCTGAAAGCTAAATTCAGTTATCGTTTTAGCGACCGGCTCGGTCTTGAGGGCGATTTTAGGCAGATAGCCCAGGGCCGCGATTTCGGCGATTATTTTTATGGCGCAAGGCTTAATGTTGCGGGCAACGATAAAGCAGGTAAAATTATTTTAGAAGCATATTCGCAAAACAGCTCGCCTCCGCTCATTTATACCAACTGGATAAGTAACCATTACATTTTTCATAATAGCTTCAAAAACCAAAAAACAACCAGCGCGTCGTTCACCTATATCAATAACCCCTTGCAGCTGGATATCAAGGCCGAATATTTTTTAATTGCCGGGTACATGTATTTTACCGCGCAGACCGGCGGTATCGACGCCCACCCGGCCCAGTTGAGTAATGATATCAACCTGCTTAAAATAAGCCTTGGTAAAAATTTAAGCTACCGCAGCCTGCACTTTGATAACTACATAGTTTACCAGAAAACAGATTATCAATCAACCCTGCGCACGCCCGAGGTTTATACGTATAGCAACCTGTATTTCAGCCAAACGCTTTTCAATGTGCTTAAATCAAACTTTGGGGTGAGTGTAAGGTATAACACACCGTATGTAGCACCTTCATACGCGGTAGGCATTGGCCAGTTTTACAACGGGCCCGACGTTACCTTTACATCGTATCCTGTAGCATCGGTTTACTTTAAAGCCACCCTGCAACGCACCAACCTGTTCCTGATGTATGATTATGCCAACCAGGGCCTGCAAAGCAGAGGTTTTTACACCGTAAACCGCTACCCCATGCAAGATCATTTGCTAAAGTTTGGCGTAAGCTGGACGTTTTATAATTAGTTGTTCAGTTTGCAGTGGGCGGTTTGCAGTGGGCAGTAATTAGCAAAGTGCGGTGGGCAGTTTGACCGTAAGCAGCCTGCATAGATTATCTGGGGCGTATCCCTGCGGGCCGGGCTAACCGCTCATACTGCACAGGCATTAGGCGCAGGGCCGGTATCCGCTTTTATCCCTTACGCATTTGTCTGAACCGGGATTCATCTGATTTGTTGGATTATTTGGATTATGAATGGATTGATAAAGATGTTTACTAATCCACGATGACCGCATACAAATCAAATCCAAATAATCCAACAAATCAGATGAATCCGAGTTCAGACAAAATCACCTGCACATCTATAACCTGCACATCAAAAAGTCTTGATACTTGATACTAACTACTTACTACTGCCTAAGTTTTTTGTTTCTTCTTTTTAGCGGCCGGGAAAAGCACATTATTGAGGATCAGCCTATACCCTGCCGAGTTTGGGTGCAGCTTTAAGTCGGTTGGCGGATCGCCTACGGCGTGTTGAAAATCTTCAGGGTCATGGCCGCCGTAAAATGTCCATTGGCCTTTACCGTATTCGCCGTGGATATAGCGGGCTTCGTTGGCTGTTTTCATTTCGCCCATGATGGTTACGCCGGGTTTCAGCATACTTTTATTGTAGGCTGTGGTGAGGCCCATAAAGCCTTTTATCACTTTATCATGATCCTGGGTGAGCATGCTGGGCACTACATCCCATTTGGCCGAAAAATCAAACAGTGTAAAAAAATCACGTGCACGTTCAACCTGGCGGGTAGTAGTTACGTCAATGTTGCTAAACTGGTGCGACATAGGGTTCATATCCAGCGTAAAATTCTGGAAAGCGAAAGTCTGTGTAAAATCCAGTTTCGATTGGGCATCCGGGTCGGCCGCATCGCCATCAAACATCCGTTCGCAAATATCAGTATTGGATGCGGCCAGCGCAATATCAAACGTGTCTGTACCTGAGCACATAGCAAACAAAAAGCCGCCGCCGGCGCAAAAATCGCGAATGTTTTTGGCCACAGCCAGTTTCATTTGCGATACCTTTTTAAAACCAAGCTTATGGGCCAGTGCTTCCTGCCCTTTTACATCATCATTATACCATTGTGCAAACCTAAAGGCGCCGTAAAACTTGCTGTACTGCCCGGTAAAATCCTCGTGATGCAGGTGCAGCCAATCATATTTAGGCAGGTCGCCCCTGATCACTTCTTCATCATAAACCACATCGTAAGGGATCTCGGCATACTTTAAAACCAGCGTTACGGCGTCATCCCAGGGCAGTTTATTTTTTGGCGAATAAACAGCCATCTTAGGTGCCTTCTCCAACTTAACCACATCCATATTTACCGATGGATCGCTTACCTCGGTAATAATCTCGCTCACCTTGGCATCGGCCAGCACCTGGTAGCTTACCCCACGGATTTTGCACTCCTCCTCCATCTTCTGGTCGTACTTCATCATAAAGCTGCCGCCGCGATAATTAAGCAACCAATCAACTTCCTCTCCATTTTTTAAAGCCAGGAAAGCGATGCCATATGATTTCAGGTGATCCTTTTGCTCGTCATCCATAGGGATAAGGATAGAGGCAGCTTTTGCGAAGAAAGGTAAAAGGAGAAAGGCGAAAAGCAGGAATATAGGTGAAAGGCGAAAGGTGAAAGGCGAAAGGTATTTTTTATGTGGCTGATTATGCACCATTCGGTATGTATGTTAAATTGATTCGATTTATCAAATGTAACGAATAAACGGGTAATGTATTACCATGCAACCTAGTTCCTTTTATCCTTTGGAAATTACGTTTCAGTCGCGTTGCCCTTTACCTTTCGCCTTTACCCTTTTGCCTTCAAAATCCTTTTCCCTTTCACCTCAAATCATTACCTTTGCCAACTGTTTTCAAAAAAACAAAGAAATGAGCAAAGCAATAATCAAAACTGAAAAAGGCGACATGACCGTAGAATTTTACGATCAGGATGCCCCAAATACTGTAGCTAACTTTAAAAAATTAGCAAAATCAAACTTTTACGATAACGTTATCTTTCACCGCGTTATCCCTAACTTTATGGTACAAGGCGGCGATCCAACCGGTACCGGTGCTGGTGGCGCAGGCTACAAAATTGATTGCGAGTTGACAGGCGAAAATCAATACCATGACCGTGGAGTGCTTTCAATGGCACATGCCGGCCGCAACACAGGCAGCTCACAGTTTTTCATCTGCCACAATCGCACAAACACCGCTCACTTAGACCGTAACCACACCGTGTTTGGTAAAGTGATTGAAAACGTTGACATTGTTGACGCTATCCGCCAGGGCGATAAAATTTTAAGCATCGAAGTAATAGAAGAATAATTAGTTAAGAGTTGGGAGTTTTGAGTGATGAGTTAAACCTTTCACTCAAAACTCAATACTCAAAACTCACAACTGATAAAACATGAATTTACAAGGAATTGTAGCTGTATCTGGTAAACCGGGCTTATGGCGCGCTTTGGCCCAAAACAAAACCGGGTATGTATTGGAAAGCCTGGATGCCCAGAAAACAAAACTGGTGGCTAACCTATCAACAGCTAAACTGGCTGCCCTTACCGAAATAACTATTTTCGGCGTTGAAAATGACATCAGGCTTACGGATATTTTTGAGCAAATGAAAGCTGCTGCAAACGTACCCGACGCTAAAGCTGATGGTAAAAAAATGCGCGCCTTCTTTTACGAAGTAGCCCCGCAGCACGACGAAGAGAAAGTATATGCATCTGATATGAAAAAGATCATCGCCTGGTTCCAGATCCTTAAAGATCTGCCATTATTTAATGAGCCCGACCCAACCCAGGCGCCAACTCCCGAGGCCGAACCAGCCGAAGTTGAAGCGCCCGTTGCCGAAGCTGTAACCGCCGAACCGGAACCAGCTCCCGCCCCAAAGGCAAAAGCTAAAAAAGCCACAAAAAAAGCCGGGTAACCGGCTTTTTGCTTTTATAGGCAATCTCTTTTTCTGCTGTCATCACAACAACCATGTCATTGCGAGCGCAGCGCGGCAATCGCGAACTGTGCAAGTCCGCCCTGTATAGTTCGCGATTGCTTCGTTCCTCGCAATGACATAGACTGCATTAAAAACACCTCTAATAATCAGTGACTTACAAACACATCAATTTAAGGAACGAAGCAATGAGGACTTATTTAGAATCTTCACCTATGCTTCCACAGCGTCATAAACGATCACCTTTTCCCAAAGGTGGCTGCAATTTTTGATGAATTCCAGGTGTAAGGGATGGGTTTGATAAGTTGCCTGCCCGGCCAGATCGCTGAAAAACATCAGTTCAGATACTCCCCAGCTGTTATCAACAACGTCGCGCTTTTCGGTGCTGGCAACAACACCTACACGCAGTTTTTTAACGGTTTCTATTTTCGACAGGGTTTTAACGCCTGCAACCAGTTTATCCCTGTCTTCAACCGAACCGGGATTTTTAAGCCAGAAAAACACATGGTGTATTACCGGCCACTCTTCTTTTTGATCTATCATTGGCATTGCTGATGCTACAGCTGTCCCTGCTGCCAGGGCGGCCGTAGTGGTTATAAATTTTCGTCTGTTGGTAGTGCTCATGATCAGGATAAATAATGAGCGGTAAATTAGGAAGAATTATTTAAAATTTGATAACATGAGGAATATCAAACCTCCTCTTCGAACATTTCTGGCTTAAGCTGTTAAAGTATAAACAATTCCATCAGTTTCTTAACTGGCAACAGGCGTATATTTAACCACAGCCATCTACAGGTCAGGCATCAGAGAGTACTGATCTGCGTATGACTGACTGTTAAGGCATAGTAGTTTTACGATATCACGGTATACAGAAGTACATAAATAACAATAGGCAGTACGTTAAGAACTACCCACATAGCAGTTTTGGGGTTAAGGGGTTTAGATTGTATAAACCGGGAAAGCGCGATCAAATAAAATATGTAATAGATAATCAGCGTACCAAACGTAAATCCAACAATTCCAGCCCCCAACTCGAGGTCATCTGTTGTTGAAAAAAGATAAACCGGGTAAATTATAAATATGAATATTTCAATACATGCAATAATTGAAATATAGTTTAAAACATTTGACTTTTTCATAGAATATGGTCTTCTTTTTAAGCAACGTTTTCACGTTATCCAATAAGTGCTTTAATCCCGACAAATATTCTCCAATCTAATAGACATTTGTTTTTTTATAAACTCAACGTCGCCGGTAACATTTGGTTAGTTTGATTGATAATCATTATCTATCTACTACCTACGCACACTCTGGCTGCCCGCACTTTTCATCGGCAAACTCCGGCTCAAAGGTGCTGTGGTTTATCTCCATGTGTTGCAAACGATGACGGAGGTCATGTTTAATACTATCAAAATCGGCCATATTCTCTGGTTTGATAACCAGGTGGGCGGTTAGCGCATTCTCAGTAGTGCTAAGCGCCCATACGTGCATGTGGTGCACATCTACCACACCTTTGCCTTTCATCAGCTCGGCTTTAATTTTTTCCACGTCCATTTCGGCAGGTACGCCGTCCATTTCCAGGCGCAAGCTGTCTTTTAACAGGCCCCAGGTGCCGCGTAATATCACAATGGCAATAACGATACTCACAACGCTATCTATCCAATACAGGCTGGTAAAATAGATGATAATGCCCGATACAACAACGCCAAGCGATACAATGGCATCTACCGCCATATGCAGGTAAGCGCCTTTAATATTCAGGTCGGTATCTTTATCCTTCACAAAAAGCCACGCTGTAAGGGCATTAATGCCGATGCCTATAAAAGCTACCCAGGCCATGGTACCGCCCGATACTGTCTGGGGGTTTAAAAAACGCATCACCGCTTCATAAACAATAAAGCCGACCGCTACAAACAGGATCACGGCATTAAAAAAAGACACAATGATGGTCGACCGTTTATAGCCGTAGGTATACTTGCTGTTGGCACTTACCTTAGTGAGCTTAAAAGCCAGCAGGGCTAAAGCCAGGGAAGCTACGTCGCTCAGGTTATGGCCGGCATCGGTTAACAACGACAGCGAATGTGTCATAAAACCGGCTATGGTTTCAATAATTACAAAAGCCGAGTTTAATATAATGCCTACAATAAAGGCCGTATTCAAATGGTCCAGCTTGGGGGCATGGTCATGATGATGCCCTCCGTGCGAGTGAGAATGTGAATGATCGTGACCCATAGCGCAAAGGTAGGGGATTAATTTGAGGATGTGCTAATTTGAAGATTTGAAAATGGCCGACTTAATCATAAATTCATGTAACCTGTACATATAATCATCATTTTTCTGAACCGGAATTTATAGAATTAAAGAATTAACATAATTCAGGAAACCAGTCAAATTTTAAAAATTTAAATAATTCCACTAATTCTATAAATTCTGGTTCAGACAATTTTCAAATTTTCAAATTCCCTACTCGTGATGATACGGCTCCCCCTTCAAAATGGTATACGCCCGGTAAAGCTGTTCTACAAAAAACAGGCGGACCATCTGGTGCGAGAAGGTCATTCTCGACAATGAAATTTTATCGTTGGCACGTTGGTATACCGATTGGTCGAACCCATAGGGACCGCCAATAACAAATATCAGGTTGGCCGATAAACTGATCTCCTTTTTATTAATATAGGCCGCAAACTGGGTCGATGTATATTCGTTTCCCTTCTCGTCCATCAAAACCACGTGATCAAGCGGACTTATCTTTTTCAGGATAAGCTCGGCCTCTTTTGCTTTTTGCTGGTCGGCGGTAAGTGCTTTGGTATTTTTTAGCTCATTAATTTCCACCAGTTCCAGTTTGGTGTAATGCTTCAGGCGCTTTACATATTTATCAATGCCCTCTTTTAAATAGGCATCTTCGGTTTTGCCAACGGTTAAAAACGTGATCTTCATATCTCAAACAAATAAACGTTTATTTAAAATATATGTGTTTATTTAGCCACAACTTTTTTACCAGGTATGCAACAGGATATTATCACGAATTATGAACAACGCGCCGATGCCGCACAGCAGGAAGCCGCCAAATATAAAAAGCTTGCCAATACGTATTCGTTATTGAGGCTCAGCATCTTCGCCCTTATTGTGGTGGCTATCAGTGTAGCTGTGCAACAGGATAATTTTACCATTGTGGCAGTGGCCTTTGTGGTGCTTGTTTTTGCATTTGCGTGGCTGGTATCGCGCCAGGGCCGGTTTGAAAAATTGAAACAGTATTACGACGACCTGCAAAAAGTAAACCTGAACGAGATTGCCAGCATCCAAACCCACGCCAATATGTATAACGATGGCGCCCGCTTTGGCAACGAAAAACACTATTACACCTCCGACCTGGATATTTTTGGCAATGCCTCGCTTTACCAATTGGTTAACCGCACAGCTACATCAACCGGCAATAATAAGCTTGCCGATTGGTTTGATAAGCCTGCAACCAAACCCATCATTTTACAACGGCAGGAAGCGGTTAAAGAAATAGCCACCAAAAACGACTGGAAACTGGCCATGCAAACCCGGTTGGTGTTTGCCATTCAGCAGGATGTAAACCAGCTTAAAAACCTGTTTAAGTACCTGCACCTGCCGCTTGATATGCCCGGCGAAAAATGGCTTGCCAAGTATGCCAAAATAGCGCCGTATTTATTCACTGGTGTTTTGATACTTACCTGGTTTACCCCTTATGCAAGGCTGGCTGCCATTATAATAGGTATTGCCAATATGGGTATTGTGTTTTCGAAAGCCATGTACATAAGCAAAGCCGACATGATTGCCGGCAAAATTGGCGATACCCTAAACAAATATGCCGACGTTTTTAAACAGGTAGAGGAAGAGCCATGGCAGGCAAGTTATAATGCCTCGCTTGCCGGATTGTTAAAAACGAGCCAAACCTCCAACAAAATAAAAGAGCTAGCCAACCTGATCAACAAACTCAATTATCATCTTAACATGATTGTTGGCTTTGTGCTTAACCTGTTCTTTTTGTGGGATATCCGCCAGGTTATTGCCATTGAAAACTGGAAACGCCAGAATAACGAAAGCCTGGAAGCCGCCTTTGATGTTATTGCCGAATTTGAAGCGCTTATTAGCCTGGCAGGTCTGGCCATTAACTACCCGGATTGGGCTTACCCGCAAATTGACGACAGGTCAGGTTACACGCTTATAGCCCAATCACTTGCCCACCCGCTTATTGACGCCACCAAGCGCATCGAAAATAACTATGAACTGGAGGATACGCACAAGATAGATATCATCACAGGCTCAAATATGGCGGGCAAGAGCACCTTTTTGCGCACCATAGGCATCAATACCGTACTGGCGCTTTGCGGCGCTCCTGTGTGCGCTAAAAGCATGCGCGTGTCGGTTATCACCATGATTAGCTACATGCGGATTAAAGATTCACTCAACGAAAGCACATCAACCTTCAAAGCCGAACTCGACCGCCTGCAAATGCTGCTGGCCGCGGTAGAGAATGAGCCTAAGATCTTTTTCCTGATTGACGAAATGCTGCGCGGCACCAATTCTGTTGATAAATACCTCGGTTCCAAAGCGGTTATCGAGCAGCTGATCCGCAAAAACGCGGTAGGCATGGTGGCCACGCATGATTTGCAGATTGCCCGGTTGGAAGATAAGTATCCCGATTATGTACGCAACTTCTATTTCGACATACAGGTAAAAGATGGCGAAATGCTGTTTGACTACAAGATCAAACACGGCGAGTGCAAAACCTTTAATGCATCGTTGCTTTTGAAACAGATAGGGATTGATGTGCAAGCGGAGTAGAACCAAGAGCCAAGAGTCAAGAGCCAGGACGCCTCCAGAACGGCATTGCGAATATCCATCAGGACGATCCTGAAAAAAATGGGGATTACGCGTTTGCTTTAGGGCCTCACAACAACCATGTCATTGCGAGCGCAGCGTGGCAATCGCGAACTATCCCGGTCCGCCCTGTATAGTTCGCGATTGCTTCGTTCCTCGCAATGACATAGATTATTAAAAAAACAACTCTGACAATCAGCATTTTGTAAACACACCATTACAAGAAGTAGCAACTTAGCAACAACATAATTACAAGTAAAAAAAGGGCCGGAAGATCAACTCTCCCGGCCCCTATATTTTCAAGTCTTAATTCTTGATTCTTAACTCTTGACTCTATTTTCCCCAAAAGTCTTGATACTTGATACAAACTACTTGATACTATCTTATCGTCCTCCCGCCGGTGTACCGCCCTGGCCACCGCCCTGGTCGCCTTGTTTAAGGTCATCGTTGTTTACGCCTTTTTTCTGTTGTTGCGGGTTGCTGAAGCTCAGCTTACCAAAGCTGTAGCTAAATGTGATACCAAACGAGCGGAAAGGGAACGCGGTTGAGCTTTTTAATGAGAACGCGTCGCTGCTTATGTTTTGGTCGAAGTGTTTGTCGCGGGCAAATGGCTGTACGGTGTTAAAGCCGATAGCCAGTTTTTTATCCATAAACTGTTTCTTTAAACCAAAGGCATAAATACCAAAAGCCGGGCTGGTACCTTGTATGGTACGGCGGGCCGAGTTGGTAAAGCCAAACAATTCGGCCAAAAAGTTATGCGGGAACTGGTATGATGCACTTCCGAAAGCTGAGTATTGGAAATAAACCCCCGTTGCCGAAGCTTTGTCTTTATAAGCATCAAATATGGTTGGGTTATAGGTATAACCATTGATGCTTGCCCTTATGGTTAAAGGTTTTATCGGGTTTATCGACCCAAAGAAGCTTGCGCCAAACGAGTTATTTTTACCAATATTCTGATAAGCGGTACGGGTTGCATGCACCACCTGGTTACGGATGGTTTCGGTAAGCGTATCGGCTATACCCTCAATCATGTTGTTGGTATTTTTGTAATAAACCGAGAAGTTGATAACCGATGATTTAACAAATTTGTTAATGTTCAGTTCTACTGTTTGTGATACTTCGGGCGCCAGGTTCACGTTACCAACCGATTGGCTTTGTATCGAGCTGCGGTTAATAAACGGATTTAAAAACTGCAGGCTTGGCCTTTGTATACGTTTGCTGTACGATAGTTTAAGCGTTTGGCTGCCCAGTTGTTTCTGTATAGTTAAACTTGGAATATAAGTTGTGTAGCTGGTGCTAAACGGACTTAAGTTTTGGTACAGGTCGCCCACCTTGTCCGGGTCCTGGTAAGGGTTCTGCGGATCGCCTTTTATCCTGGTATTTTCTACACGGCCACCTACCAGTAAAGAATAGCTTTTTGGCAAGGTGAAGGTTAAAACGGTATAACCGGCATATACATTCTGCGTATAATCGTACAGGTTCGAGTTCAATGAATCGCGTACCGCGTTATTACCGTCAGTATCTGTATCAAATATATCATAGTTACTGTTTATACGGCGTTGTATGGTTTTACCGCCGGCCTCAATTTTTACTACTTTACTTACCGGCAAAGTGTAATCGGCCTGGAAAGTATATTCGTTGTTTTTACCGTTGTTGGTGCCTGTTTGGCTTGGGTTAACCGCTTTAAATATGCTGCTATAATTTGTTTTGATAATACTGTGGCTCCACTGGCCCGAAAGCGTAAACTCCTCGCCCTCTTTTTTAAACTTGTGCGTATAATCCAAATTCCAATCAAAACCACCAAAATGATTGTTGGACCTGGTAGTACTGGTATAATGCGTTAGCAAGCTGCCCACTTGTATATTATTTTCACCGTCTCCCTTTATATTAAAACCACCATCATTAAGCCTGAAGGTACTGTTAAAGCTATTGAACGCGTTAACCTCATAGCCCATAGTTACCGAGCTTATGACGCCATGCCTTTTAATACGGCTTGTGGATTTGTTAAAGTTATGGCGGGTTATACTGCCATCGGCACCTTTAAACTGCTGATCGAATGTGGTGGTTGATGTTTGCGGCCAGGTTAAGTTACCGCCGGCATTAATGCCCAGGCTAAACCTGTTTTTGTTGTAGTTAAGGTTAACGTTGCCATTGTTTTGGCGTGTACCCACACCACCGCTTACCGAACCGCTGATGCCCGATACATTTTTTTGTTTGGTAATGATGTTGATGATACCACCAGAACCTTCGGCATCATATTTTGCAGATGGGGACGTCACTACCTCGATGCTCTTGATCTGATCGGCAGGGATGGTTTTCAACACATCCGATAAACTGGCCGATGTGGCGCCGGATGGTTTACCGTTAATCAAAACTTTAACATTCTGATCGCCGCGGATAGATACGTTACCGTTAATATCAACATTTACCAAAGGCACCTTTTGCAATACATCCGTAGCGTTGCCACCAGCAGATGTAAGGTCTTTTTCGGCATTGTAAACAATCTTATCTATCTTGTTTTCTACCAATGGCGCCTGGCCAACAACATTAACGGTTGCCAGTGTTTTTGATCCTGGCGACAAATAAACCGTATTCAGTTTAGCATCGGGTTTTGAAGCTGTAGTTACCACAGGATCTATGGTTTTTGATGGATAACCAAGAAAAGAAATTACCAGTTTGTAGCTTCCTGGCTTTACATTATCTATCTTAAAACTACCTTTCGAATCGGTTAAAACACCATTTATGGGCGATTTACCGCCGCTGCGATACAGGCCTACGGAGGTATAATCCATAGGTTGTTTGGTAACAGAATCTATTACAGTACCAGAAATGCGGCCAACAACAGTGGGGCCACCACCACCAACCCCAAATTGAGCTTTAGCCGAGATGGCAAAACAGATTAGAGCTATAAAAAAGTAAAAACGTTTCATTTGTGCGTATTTTCGTAATTGGAGGCGAAAATACTTCAAATGTTACACCCCAATCCTTTATTTTTTTGATAAAATGCTAATTGTCATGTACATGTTACACTAAGATGAGATAACAGCAAACGATAATAAACTATATGTTATAATTCACCTGTTTTGATAATTTCAAACAAGGCTTCTCAACCAGTAAATAAAATCCCCAGGCAAATAAAATGCTCACGCCAAGGCCCGTTAAAAATTCTATCCCTTTAAAAAACAATGATTTAGGCAACAGCATACCCAGGTAAACAACCAGGTTACTGCCAATGATATCATGGGTGAGGTACAGCGAAAATGAAATTTTAGAAAGAAAGCTGATAATGGGGTAACTTTTTAAAGGCAACAACAATATACCCAGGGCAAGTAATGCAGCGCAGGTTTGCGCCAAACCAACCGAATGCGCGCTGCAAACGGCAATTAAAACACCAAATAAAAGCGTCCCCATCAAAGTTTGCCCTTTTACCCGGTATAAATAATATAAAATACCCAGCGCGAACACCGGGAAGCTATTGATTAAAGTGTTGCCCGGCACCGTTAAAAATACCGGTAAAATACTTAGCAACAATAACAGCCAGGCCCCCCACCTACCCGTAAACCATGGAAAGCAAAGCGCCACGAACAGGTAAAATTGGAACTCGATGCCCAATGTCCAATAAACGGGGCTTAGGTATGGCTGCCCCAAAAAGCTATTAAGATAGGCCAGGTGACAAACCGCGTTAACCCAATCGGGCCGGTAATGGGCCACCCAAAAAAAGTTCATGATGATGGCCATTATTATTGAGATGATGTACGGCGGCTCGATCCGGATAACCCGCTTCAGGATAAAGCGGCCGCCCAGTTTCCAGCTATAATTTTCGGGGATGGCCCAGCAAATGATAAAACCCGATAACAGGAAAAACATATAAACACCCAGCCATCCATAATTTAAAACCGGCAAGGTTTTGCCACCCAAATGGTACAGCGTTACAACAAGCGAAGCTATCGCCCGGATATAATCAACCTGTTGTATGTGTGGTTTTTGTTTTGTGCTGATAGCGGCCATGGTTAACCGGCGGGATTGTTTATGCTGTTGGCGCTAAGATATTGTTTTTAAATTAGGAGATTGGGGTTAATAACAAAACAATCGCTTCTAAAAGGAGGCACCTACGGAGCCCAGATACAATAAAATAGTTTGCTATAAACACGTAACTCCGCTGGAGTTGAGAACAGCCAGCTATTGACTCCGTAGGAGTCCCGTGTTTATAGCTTATCACAAAAACCTTTATTTGGCTCCGTAGGTGCCTCCTATCGATTGTTAATTTTAAAAACTACGCTCTAAAAGGCAAAAATGATTAAGTTATAAACAGAGGTGCATCAAACTACCCTATAGCCGCCCTATATTCCTGCTGAACCAGCAACAAACAGTTAGCACATAAACACCCCTCATACAACTCACTCACATACTGCACCTCGTTTAGCGTAAGCTGCACGGTGCTACACTGGCACTTGGTGAATGAATTGGCTTTACATTCAAAAGGCGCCTCACAGCGTTCGCAACGGATGATTTCGTGTTTGGGGTGCATGCTTATTTGTTCATGGTTCATGGATAATAGTTCATGGCCATTTGCTGATACGAAAGTAGGGAATGTTGGTATGATTAATAAAATATCAATGTCATTAAAATAAAAGGATCGTTAACTATAGATTTTAACATTAATTCTATCGACTAAAAGGATGTTTTAAACAAAAAAGTCCATGAACTATAGCTTTTAAAACTATGGTCCATGGACTATCGTCTATCGACTAAAAACTTACGCCGAACAAGTAACGCAACCTTCTTCCATCGAGCAGCTTGGGCCTTCTGGTACGTTGTCGGCCATTTGGTCTACATGGTCTGGAATAACTGGCTCCATGTTTGATCCGCCCTGGTTTTCAACGGTAAACTTAACAGCTTGCGAAGCGGCTTGTGTACGCAGGTAGTACATACCTGTTTTTAAGCCTTTTTTCCATGCGTAAAAGTGCATTGAAGTTAGCTTTGAAGCATTTGGTGCGTTGATGAACAGGTTTAATGATTGCGACTGGCAAACATAAGCGCCCCTATCGGCAGCCATATCAATGATGTTACGCATCTTAATTTCCCAAACTGTTTTGTACAGTTCTTTAATAGCTGATGGTATCTCGGCAATATCCTGAACAGATCCGTTTGCAGTGATGATCTTATCTTTCATCGCAGGGGTCCATAAACCAAGGTTAACCAAATCGCGCAGCAGGTATTTATTTACCACAATAAACTCTCCACTTAATACACGGCGGGTGTAAATATTTGAGGTATATGGCTCAAAACACTCATTGTTACCCAATATTTGTGATGTTGATGCTGTTGGCATTGGCGCTACTAACAGCGAGTTACGCACACCATGGTTCATTACATCAAGGCGCAGGTTTTCCCAATCCCAACGGGTGCTTGCGGGGGCTACATTCCATAAATCAAACTGGAATTTACCTTTTGATAACGGCGAACCCTGGAAGGTTTCGTAAGGGCCATCTTTGATAGCCAAATCTTTTGAAGCCGTCATGGCAGCAAAGTAAATGGTTTCAAAAATCTCTTTGTTCAGTTGTTTAGCTTCATCGCTTTCAAACGGCATACGCAGCTGGATAAAAGTATCGGCCAAACCTTGCACACCTAAACCAATTGGGCGGTGACGCAGGTTGGAGTATTCAGCTTCTTTAACCGGGTAGTAGTTATAATCGATGATCTTGTTCAGGTTTAAAGTAGCCTGGTAAGTAACATCGTATAATTTGTTATGATCAAACGTGCCGTTGTTAATGTAGCGTGGCAATGCTAATGAAGCCAGGTTACAAACCGCAATCTCGTTAGCATCGGTGTACTCCATAATTTCGGTACAAAGGTTTGAGCTTTTGATAGTACCTAAATTTTGCTGGTTCGATTTGCTGTTGGCAGCATCTTTATACAACAGGTATGGTGTACCGGTTTCAACCTGGGCATCCAATACCGCAAACCACAACTCCTGTGCTTTGATGGTACGGCGCGCGCGGCCTTCTTTTTCGTATTTGGTATAAAGGGCCACAAACTCATCGCCAAAGCAATCGGCCAGGCCTGGTGCTTCATGCGGGCAAAACAAGCTCCACTCTTCGTTGGCTTCAACGCGCTGCATAAACAAGTCGGACACCCAAAGGGCGTAAAACAAATCGCGGGCGCGCATTTCTTCTTTACCGTGGTTTTTACGCAGATCTAAAAATTCAAAGATATCTGCATGCCATGGCTCTAAATAAATAGCGAAAGCGCCTTTACGCTTGCCACCACCCTGGTCAACATAACGGGCGGTATCGTTAAATACACGTAGCATAGGGATAATACCGTTGCTGGTGCCGTTGGTACCGCTGATGTATGAACCTGTAGCACGCACATTGTGGATGCTTAGGCCAATACCGCCTGCGCTTTGCGATATTTTTGCTGTTTGTTTTAAAGTATCGTAAATACCATCAATGCTATCATCTTTCATGGTTAACAGGAAGCATGACGACATCTGCGGTTTTGGCGTACCGGCATTAAATAAAGTAGGTGTAGCGTGTGTAAACCAACGCTCGCTCATCAGGTGGTAAGTTTTGATGGCGCTTTCCACATCCTCTTTATGGATACCAACAGATACGCGCATAAACAGGTGCTGCGGACGTTCAACAATTTTACCATCTACCTTTAACAGGTACGATTTTTCGAGGGTTTTAAAACCAAAATAATCAAAACCAAAGTCGCGGTCGTAAATGATGGTGCTATCCAACAGTTCGGCATTTTTCTCAATCACTTCCCAAACATCATCGGCAATTAACGAAGCATTTTTGCCGGTTTTGCTATCCACGTAATTGTACAGGATGCGCATAGTTTCAGAGAACGACTTGATGGTGTTTTTGTGCAGGTTTGATACTGCAATACGCGATGCCAGCAAAGCATAATCAGGATGCTTCGTTGTTAATGATGCAGCAGTTTCGGCAGCAAGGTTATCAAGTTCGGATGTGGTTACACCATCAAACAAACCTTCAATTACCTTTTTTGCCACATCAATCGGGTCAACCAGGTTGAACCCATAGCACAGTTTTTCAATACGTGCCGTGATCTTGTCGAATTTTACCGACTCTTTTCTACCGTCTCTTTTTACTACAAGCATTTTTAATGGGTATTTAGTAGTTAGTATCAAGTAGCAAGACTTGGTCTAACCTGTGTATATATGTATATGTTATTTTTAGTATCAAGTAATTAGTATCAAGTATCAAGACTTTCTATTAACCACCTTTTTTAGTATCAAGTAGTTAGTATCAAGTATCAAGACCTTTTATTAACCACTTAGTGTGATGTTTTCATTTGATTGTTGTAGTTAGTATCAAGTGTCCAGTTTCCCGCGTTCTCCAGTCTTGATACTTGATACTAACTACTCTCTTAAAAATCTTCGTCAAGCGAGAACGCTTTGCTTTCGGCATTGTTTAGCACGCCGCTTTTCTGGTAATCGCCAACACGTTTTTCGAAGAAGTTGGTTTTTCCTTGCAGCGATATCATCTCCATAAAGTCGAAAGGATTGCTGGCGCCGTAATGTTTTTCGTAGCCAAGTTCACCAAGCCACCTATCGGCAACAAACTCAATGTACTGGCCCATCATTTTGGCGTTCATACCAATCAGGTTAACAGGCAGCGCGTCGGTAACAAATTCTTTTTCTATTTCAACCGCATCAGTAATGATCTTGGTAACAGCTTCGGCGCTCAGGCGCTTGTTAAGCATTTTGTATAATAAACAGGCAAATTCGCAATGCGAACCTTCATCGCGCGAAATCAATTCGTTACTGAAAGTTAAGCCCGGCATCAGGCCACGTTTTTTAAGCCAGAAGATAGAGCAAAAGCTACCCGAGAAGAAAATACCTTCAACAGCGGCAAAAGCAACCAAACGCTCGGCAAAGTTGCCGTTGTTTATCCAGCGCAGTGCCCATTCGGCTTTTTTGGTTACACAAGGTATGGTATCAATAGCATGGAACAGGCGGTCTTTTTCGGCCGGGTCTTTGATGTACGTATCAATTAACAGGGCATAAGTTTCAGAGTGAATGTTCTCCATCATGATCTGGAAGCCGTAAAAACAACGGGCTTCGGGCAACTGCACCTCGCTCATGAAATTCACGGCCAGGTTTTCGTTCACAATGCCATCGCTGGCTGCAAAGAAAGCCAGTATGTGCGAAATAAAATGCTTCTCGCCCGAATTCAGGTTTTCCCAGTGCTTCATATCGTCCGAAAGATCGATCTCCTCGGCTGTCCAGAAACTGGCTTCAGCCTTTTTATACATTTCCCAAATAGCCGGATACTTAATAGGCAGTATCACAAACCTGTCCTTGTTCTCTTTCAGTAATATTTCGTCTTCCTGTATCATAGGGGTACCTGTTTTTTTTCGTTTTATTATTTACTTAGTGACATCAGACACCAACACCGGCCTTATTAAAAAATAAAGCTTTCATTTTGCTGCGACATGGCTTGCCAATCACAGTTTTTAGTATGTAAATTCCTGACAGTTAAGTGTTTGCATTATGGATGATGAATACATCCGACTGTCTGTTGAATACCTTTTTATTACCTTGTAGAACAAAGTTAATGTTTGAGTTGGTATGGTGTTAATGATAGTTTTTAACAAAGGCCCGAGTTATTAACACTTTGTCGATTTATTTTAAACGGGGCTTTGTTGAAAGAAAATTAAGAGACTTGATTACAGCTAATTAAAATAAGCCCATCAAATGCATAGTGTAAAAACAGGGCCGAACCAATAATTTAACATTACAAATTACTTTACTTAACACAGACAGTTATTAAAAAATAGATAACGCCTTTGCTAAAGGCCGGTATCAATCTCGAAATCGGACTAAAAAAGCCGCTCAAAAAACCAAATGTGGATAAACAAAATACCCCGCGGGATAAAAACCATACGGGGTATTCCTAAAAGTTTTAAGAAAGTTAGCCTACTTCGTTTACCGGAACAAATTTCATTGATACCGAGTTTACGCAATGGCGGGTGTTTTTTGGGGTGAGGTATTCGCCTTCGAAAACGTGGCCCAGGTGGGCGCCGCAATTGGCGCATACAATCTCCACGCGGCGTCCATCCGCATCGGGTACCCTTTTTACAGCGCCCGCAATCTCGTCGTCAAAACTTGGCCAGCCACAGTGCGATTCAAATTTCGACTCGGAGCTGTACAACGGTGTATCACAGCGTTTACAAACGTACAGGCCTTGCGCATGATTGTTTAATAACGAGCCTGTAAATGGCCTTTCGGTGCCTTTATGCAGTATAATGTATTCTTCTTCGGGTGTTAACTTGTTGTATTCCATTTTAATTATTGAATGACTGAATTAGTGATTTAAGCTCACTCTTCTACTACCTAAATATACGACAATTAAGGGGGATTGAATGTTTTGGGAATGATGTTTACATTGGGTTGACTTGCACAATAAATACCAAAAAATACGGTTATCTTGCTACCATGAATCCATACCTCCTATTATTGGCATTTGTGTTTACAGTAGGTAAACCAAAGCATGATTGGGCTTTAGCTTCCTCGGTTCATTTCTATAAACAGATAATTGATACCCCGCGGCTGGCTATTTTAAACCTGGAGAAAAACCTGGTAAGCAATTATTTTGATGAAGGCTCAAAACCTGCCGTGCTTGAGCCGGATGAGATAGAAAAAATAAATCTTTTGATTACCGAAGCGGTCACTCAATATAATATGGATAGCGAAAAAATTTACAGGCAAAACCAGGCAAATACAAAAAAATATCCTGGCTCGGTTGCTTATGATCCCAGGATTAAGGCGCTATCAAGCTATTACAAGCAAATTGTTGCGGTTACTAATGCAAAGGACGAAAAAGAAGTTTGGGTAAATTGCTTTTGTAAATTAGATGACTGGCGCCCCGACAATGACAAAAATTATTGGCGAAAAAGTATTGTCAGGATAATGGACGGAGGAAGCTGCTATTTCAATTTAAAGATAAACTTAACTACAGGAACTGTTATTTGGTTTAGAGTAAACGGCGTGGCCTGACCCGGCATAAACTACTGTCGTGTCAACGATAAATTGGCGGATATTCTTTAGCCCAAAGTCTTATGTTCTAAGAAGCTGTCTAAAATTAGAAAAACAGACCGTCATTGCGAGTTACGAAGCAATCCCGACTATGCAGATCGTACTTGCAAAGCTACCCTGTAAGTAGGGGATTGCTTCGTACCTCGCAATGACGCGTGGATATGTGCTTCATAAGAAGTATAAAAGCATTCATAAATCAAATTTAGACAGCTGCTAAGTCAAAAGAGAAAAAAACTTTAGGCTTACGACTTTTTACTGTTGACTTAATATTACTGCGTCACCACGTCCAAATGATACTCCTGTATCAACGGCGGGTTTTCGGGCGTCAGCGTAAAACTCACTTTAATATTGGCGTTCTCTCCCTTAATAATAAAATAACCGCGTAACTGGTTTTCCGGCACTACATCGCCCACGCTCACCGTTTTACCGGCCCTGGCAAAAGCATCCGCAGTTGCAACTTTCAATTTATCGGGGAAATAATCCATAAAAAAGTTATCGGCAAAAATGCCGCTTTCTTTGGCTTTGCTCCAATCGGCAATAACTTTCGACAGGTCGTTTTTGCGTTGTTCCAATATTAATGATGCCGGCAACTGGCGGGGTTTTATACCGGTTAAGGCCATTATGGTATCCAGCACCTGCGTATTGGGATAACCAGCCCGTGCATAAGTTAAATTGGCGAACGACACTACGCCGATACCATAATCGGGCATCATGTTCCATTGGCTGCCAAAGCCCGGCAAACCGCCGGTATGGCCAATATAAACCCGATTGTCGCAATCCTTTGCCCAGCGTAACCCGTAGGCGTAAGCGCTCACATTAGGGCAAGGGCGGCCTGTGGTTGTTTTGGCATTCGGTGTCAAATAGTTTACATCCCAGGGGTACTGCATCTCGCGGATAGAGCTGCGTTTGATGGGCCCGGTTTCGGCATCGTCCCTTGGCGGCCAGGCATCCAGGTGCAGGGCTATATATTTGCTAAAATCTTCAATACTGGTAATCAGTCCGCCCATGGCGCCGTATGCACCGTCGTGCAGTAAAGGCTGCTCAACCCATTGGTTATCCAGCCAGCGGTAGCCCAGGGCCAGTTGCTCTTTTGGTACTTTGGTGTATTCCCAGTATGTATGCGTCATACCCAGCGGCTTCAAAATATTATCGTTAATATAGGCCTCGTAGGTTTTGCCCGATACTTTTTTGACGATATAGCCCAGCGTGGCAAAGCCCAGGTTACTGTACTCATAACCCTGGCCGGGGTTATTGGAAAAAGAAACGCCTTTTTTGTATATGGCTACCAATTCGGCATCGCTTACGGCCAGTTGCCTGTCACCCCAGGGATTATCTTCCGGGTAACCGGCCGCATGGGTAAGCAGGTGACGTATGGTTATAGGCGTAGCATCCTTAGTCAGGTATTTGGTACCCTTCATTTCGGGAATGTACAGGTAAGCCGGATCATCCAGCTTAAGCTTACCTTCATCGCGCAGCTTTAAAATAGCCATAGCAGTGAGGCTTTTAGTCATAGATGCGATGCGAAAAGCCGATTTAGGCGTAGCCGGTATTTTATTTGGCACATCGGTATAACCAAGGCCTACGGTATGCACCAGTTTACCATCCACAATAATGCCATAAGCAACACCCGGCCAATGATTCTTTTCGGCGTAATCCTTATAAATCTGATCGATAACAGGGTAAGTAGCTTCAATCTTTTTCAGCCTGTCGGGGTCGGTGAAGACGCCAGGTTTGTAGGTTTGGGCATTGACTGTTGCGCAGCTGGCGGATAATAAAATTATGCTGAATATTTTATGCAGATGTTTTGCGATCATGACGGTTGTTTTGAAGCGTAATGTTTCTAAAATAATCTTTTCCAATGAGTTCTTAAAATTAGACAGAGTAATTGAACCAACAATCTTAAATAAGCCCAACCTGAATCAAGAAAATATGATTTACCAAAAGTAACTCACTCGGATTTTAATCTAATAAACTATATTGCCAGAAACCTAAAATATGTTTGCGATATCACCTACGGATAAAAGTTGGTTTGACCTTTTAAAAAAACAACAATTTAATTCTTACGTCAATTTTTGGACACCAACTCCTTGGAACATTAGAAAGCCAAGATTTGAGGATCGATGGTATTTTCTTTTGAAGTCGCCAATTAGAAAAATTGGCGGTTTTGGTGAACTGATAGAATATAAAAACATGACCATTGCGGATGCATGGAAGCATTATGGACTTCGAAATGGATGTGAGAGTTTTGAGAATATGTCAGCAAAAGTTCAATCTTATGTTAATAAGCACAGTAAAAGAAATGGGAAAAAGGACGTTAGCATTGAAGATTATAAAATTGGATGTCTCATTTTAAAGAACTGTCAGTTTTGGGACGAAGGAGATTATTTAGATCCCCTGGAATATAATGCTTCGGTAAAAGATCAAGTTGTAACTCGTAAGATATTCGATAGGTACGACCCTTTTCTTCATGATTCTAATAACAACTCTTTTCAGATTTTAAGTGAACCACGAGAGGACTATAAAGCACAAATTAACCAGAGACGAGGACAAGGAAAATTCCAAGGATTAATTCTTAAAGCATATAATAATGCTTGTTGCATTTCTGGCGAAACTTGCCCTGAACTATTAGATGCGGCGCACATTCAAAACTATTTAACCGAAAGTTCTAATCATGTTCAAAATGGACTTTTGCTAAGAGTCGATATTCATCGATTATATGACAATGGATTATTATATATCGACGATCAATTTAATATTTTAGTGAGTCCATTGCTTAAAGGAACAATGTATTGGCAATATAACAGAAAATCAATCAAATTACCTGGCGATATAAATGATTATCCGTCAAAGAATGCATTAAAATCAAAGCTGTCAAATTTTAGGAAGTAATTTTAAATTCTTTACAGAACAATTGATTTCAAAATGCCATCAAGCTCATCTTTCAGGTCTTCAACCGAATAGTTGATATAGGATACGCCATATTCATTAAGCAGCTCGGCAAAAGTACATTTGGTAAGGCCCGACATAACAGCGGCCTGCCCGAGTGATAATTTACCCGACTCATAAAGTTTGGCAGCGATAAAGCGCACAGTATCGTTTTTATACTCGCCAAGGCTGTCTGGAACTTCTAAAGTGATGGTTGTCATATTGTAAACATACAAATAGTTAAAAATTATGTAAGAAAGAACCAATAAAAAATCCCGGCCAAAATGACCAGGATTGAAATATGTTTACTTGCGAACCTTTCGCCTTTAACCTTTTAGCTTTCGCTTCAGCCTTAAGCTAACTTAGCCAATTCCTCAGCCATAGCAGCGCCAATTTCGGCAGGAGATTCTACCACGCGGATACCGCACTCGGTCATAATTTTCATTTTGGCTGCAGCTGTATCGTCGGCACCGCCAACAATTGCACCTGCGTGGCCCATCCTGCGACCCGGAGGCGCGGTTTGGCCGGCAATAAAGCCTACAACCGGCTTGGTACCAAATTCTTTAATCCAGCGGGCTGCATCGGCTTCCATACCACCGCCAATTTCGCCAATCATGATAATACCGTGTGTATCCGGGTCATTCATCAGCAATTCAACAGCTTCTTTGGTTGGGGTACCTATGATCGGGTCGCCACCAATGCCTATGGCAGTGGTAATACCTAAACCGGCCTTAACCACCTGGTCAACCGCCTCGTAAGTTAACGTGCCGGATTTTGAAACCACGCCTACATTGCCTTTTTTGAAGATAAAGCCAGGCATAATACCAATTTTACTTTCGTCGGCGGTAATAATGCCGGGGCAGTTGGGGCCAATAAGGCGCGCGTCCTTATCGGTTAAATATTCTTTTACCGCAATCATATCCTTTGTAGGGATACCTTCGGTAATACAAACAATAACTTTAATACCGGCCTCGGCAGCTTCCATAATGGCATCGGCGCCAAAAGCAGGAGGTACAAAAATGATAGATACATCGGCGCCGGTTTGGTCAACCGCGTCTTTAACAGTATTAAAAACAGGCCTGTCCAAATGGCTTTGGCCGCCTTTACCTGGTGTAACACCACCAACAAGCTGGGTACCATAAGCAATCATTTGCTCGGCATGGTAGCTGCCCTCTTTACCGGTGAAACCTTGTACAATAACTTTTGAATCTTTATTTACCAGAACACTCATTGGTTTTTTTCGTTTAGTACGGCAAATCTAAAGTTTTTGGCCGAATGTCAAACCCCATAATAATTTAATAGCACAATAATTTAATATGATAACATAAAAGTGACGTTTTGATATTGGACGGTTACCCGTGATGATGGTATCGGGATGAAGTCTCCCCGTTAATAAAACGGGGGTGGGCTTTACATACATATATCTATTTACCCGCCAATAAAAATGTATTAAACGAATCAGCCTTTAATAACGGACTGATTGAGCCTTAAGCCGGATTTGCCTTGGCGGTTATTTTCTTCCAGATGGAGAATCCTCCGTAAACAAACATCAAACCAATAAACACATATACCCAAACGGAAATATTGCGCCCGGCGATGATGAGGTAAAGGTAAGGCAGACTAAAACTAAGCGATGCCAGCAGCAGTGGAATAAGAATAGGCTTTTTTGCCCTGAAAACTTTGATGACCCAACCAAGGAACGAAAAAAAGCAGATCTTACTAACTAAATAAAGAATACCAATAAGCAAAGGATCAACCTCGTGCTTTTCGCCCAAGGCAATAACCCAGTCTTTAAATAGTGTGATATAATCCGTCATATATTGCAAGGTATGCATTAACTGGTATACATAGGCTGTATTTGCCAATTAATGTGTTCACCGGGGATCTTTTAAGCGGCAAATCAAAAGTTCCCCCTTCAGGGGGTTAGAGGGCTAAACTCCCTTTGGCAATTATAATAATAGCTATACGCCATTCACAGCCACATCTTTTACCAGCACTTATTGACGAGATAGCCTTCGTCTATTTTTTTAAATACTTGGTTTGTGGTAACCCCCAGCATGTCAAGATGATATTTAAATAAAACACGTTCATTTTTAAATATTTCAAGATTTATCCGGCTGCAGCCAAAGCAGATGTCCATGTGTGCATTAACTAAGCCGGCCTTATAAAACATAATACCCATCTGTGGTTCAAAGCACCCTACTGGCTCCATCCCTTCGTAGTTATCGTTGTGTATGTTTTTGAAGGTTGTAAGTATTTTATTAATATCATGTTGTTGGATAATTTTGCCCCCGTCAGATAGCAAGGGGAGCCAATGCTGAGTTGAATCGATAAACCCTTCGCCCAACATGAAACCACCGCTCGAACTGTTACTGGTCTTATACAAAAGCCCTGGCGGTTGTTTAAACCCATTCCCACATCCAAATGAAAATATTTTTACAGAATCGTATTTTAAAGTATCCAAATTCCTGATCAGATTGCTGTTTTTTGCAAAGTGAAAATTTGGTCTTTCGACAATTGGGCTTTCCCTATGTTTTTTTGACCGCTTATGTTGACCATAAACCGATGTGATACACGTAGCCATTATAACTAATAAAATAACTCTTTTCATCAATAAAGTATTAATCTTTGAATAAGATAAAACACTCCCCCTTCAGGGGGTTAGGGGGTTAAACTCCCCCTCGCTCTTCGCAATTACAATAGTAGCAACGCCATTGCCTATCACATTGGTAATGGCCCGCGCTTCCGACATAAATCTATCCACCCCAATCAATATAGCCAAACCCTCTACCGGGATAATTTTTATAGCCGCGAGCGTACTGCTTAGCACAATAAAACCGCTGCCGGTAACGCCGGCCGCACCCTTAGAGGTAATCATGAGGATACCTATAATAGTTAACTGCTGTGCCAGCGACAAAGGCACATTAAAAACCTGCGCTAAAAATATCACACACATGGATAGGTAAATGGTGGTACCATCTAAATTAAAGGAATATCCCGTTGGGATAACCAGCCCGACGACTGATTTGGAGCAGCCAAACTTTTCCAGTTTTTCCATCATGGCAGGCAAGGCCGATTCGGAAGAAGAGGTGCCTAACACAATCAGTATTTCTTCCTTAATATATTTGAGATATTGCCACAGGCTGAATTTATAAATGCGGCAGATGATATTGAGCACCACAAAAATAAACAGGAACATGGTAAGGTAAACCGAACCCATTAATATAAGCAGTGGCTGCAAAGTTTTTACACCGTATTTACTGATGGTAAATGCCATCCCTCCGAAAGCGCCCAAAGGGGCCACCTTCATTACTATTTTCATGATATTGAAAAACACTTTGGATAGCTTATCAAACAAACTGATAACATTCTGCCCCGTTTCGCCCATACGGCTCAGGCCAATGCCAAACAGGATGGCAAAAAACAGGATCTGTAAAATATCGCCTTTGGCAAATGCATCAAACACGTTGCCGGGTACTATGTGGGCTATAAAATCGCCCCAGTGCATTTCTGATGCTGCTTTTTCATATACGGCAAGTTTACCTGTTGTATCGGTAATGTTATGGTTTTGAAACCCGGCGCCGGGTTTAATAATATTGGCTACCGCAACCCCAATAATGAGGGCAAACGAAGTAACGATCTCGAAATAAAGCAAAGCCTTCCCTCCTACCCGGCCCACCTTCTTCATATCGCTCATACCGGCAATACCCAGCACAATCGTAAAAAATATGATTGGCGCAATCAGCATGGCTATTAAACTGATAAAGGTCTTACTGATCAGTTCGGCTGTTGGAGCAAAACCTTTAAAGTTTAACCCCACTACCACACCAAGCGCTATGGCAACAAGTACCTGGAAAGTGAGGTTTGAAATAAGGCGAAGCCCCCTGGCCCCCTGAAGGGGGAACTTTTTGATTGGCATTTGTTATCGGGCGTTTTTATGGTTTAACAAGTATACGGTTTTGGAGTTATAGTTTGTTCAAAACGCCTGTTAACAAAAATCCCCGCTTACCTTATTGGCAAGCGGGGATTTTAAATTGGCAAGGTGATTTATAACACCTGGCCGGTTTTGATATTTATAGTATAAACCTTACCATTAATGGTAAACTTGGCTTTATGGCTGCCCATGAAAGTTATCGTGCCAATATAGCTCCAGGTTTTACCTTCATAAGTGCCCTTGGTTGCAAAGGTGGCGGTGCCGCCTGTTATATCAGCATCGGCTGCCATGTCTATTAACAGGCCCGTTAGTTTATAGTTAAATGAAGCGGCAATGACTTGCTTTTTTCCGGCCTCGGTATAACTACCATTTAAATAGGCATTTAAAGCACCATCTAACTGAAGCTTTGTATTGCTTACACCCGGGTTAAGGCTTTTTAACACAAAGCTTTTACCGTATTTTTCGGTAATATTGGCGCCGCTGCCAACCAAAACCAGGTTTAAGCTGTCCTTAACATTTATGCTTGATGGCTTGTTGTTGGTACATAAAACCTCATATTTAATTTTCTCCCAAAGGTCGAGCTTTGATGTATCGCCATTATTAAAATTAAATGAAAACGCCGTGTCGATTTTGAAACCACAGCCAAAATCGTGGGCTGATTGAATCCTTGCTTTGCCTTTGGTTTTAAAAACAATGTTCGACGGATAATCCAACCCGTCTGAAATGCTGAAGCCACCTTCTTCACCATACAAAGCCTGGCTAAGGCTTGTAGCAATCTCTGTGCTTACCAATGCTGGGTCGGCTGTGTTTGTAGTAGTATCTTCTTTTAGTTTGCTGCAACCAAAATAGGTTAGCAAAATAGCCGCAGCGGCTATCAGGGTAAGTTTGTAATTGTGTTTCATGTTTAAGTTTTAAATATTAATGTCAAATTTAACGCTATTACGGCGAATTATAAAATAAGTTCTGCTTTTTTGGGTTCGGGGCTCGGGTTGCCTGGTTCGGGTACAAAGGGTACGGCTTTTCCGGCTTCAGGTTGAACCTTTTGAAGAGCAAGCAAGAAAGAAAGTTCAGGACACAGGTTCCATCAATCCTGGTAACTGCTTAATCCGCCCCCTGGCAACCCGAACCTGGCAACCCGCAACCCGAACCTCACACCCCGAACCCAAAACGTGAACTAATCGTCAATAAACTACCATACTAATAGAGATTTTCTTAATTTCGCAACCTCATACGTATAACCAACAAAATGGACTATCAATTTAAAGATATAGAGCAAAAGTGGCAGCAGTTTTGGGCCCAGAACAATACGTTTAAAGCCGAAGATAAAAGCGCCAAACCCAAGTATTATGTGCTGGATATGTTCCCTTACCCATCGGGTGCGGGGCTGCATGTGGGCCATCCGCTGGGGTACATTGCATCTGATATTTTTGCACGTTACAAACGCCTTAAAGGTTTTAACGTTTTGCACCCCATGGGTTATGATAGCTTTGGCTTACCGGCCGAGCAATATGCCATACAAACCGGGCAACACCCGGCGGTAACCACAGAAGATAATATTGCCACCTACCGCCGCCAATTGGACCAGATTGGCTTCTCGTTCGACTGGAGCCGCGAGGTGCGCACCAGCTCGCCCGATTATTATAAATGGACCCAGTGGATTTTTATGCAGCTGTTTAACAGTTGGTATAATAAGGATGCCGATAAAGCCGAAAGCATTGCCAAACTGGTTGAGCATTTTGAGCAAAACGGATCGGCAGGTATTAATGCCGTATGCGATGAAGAAATATTGAGTTTTACTGCCGCCGGATGGAAAGCGATGAGTAACCAGGACCAGCAGGCCGAACTATTGAAATACCGCCTAACCTACCTGCGCGAAAGTACCGTAAACTGGTGCCCCGCCCTTGGTACCGTATTGGCAAACGACGAAGTAAAAGACGGCTTTAGCGAGCGCGGCGGCTACCCCGTTGAGCAAAAAAAGATGATGCAATGGAGCATGCGCATCACCGCCTACGCCGAAAGATTGCTACAAGGCCTCGACACCATTGACTGGCCCGAACCACTGAAAGAAATGCAACGCAACTGGATAGGCAAAAGCACCGGAGCTTCTGTGAAATTTCCAATAGATAAAACCACTCTCCACTCACAACTCACCACTAACTATATAGAGGTTTTCACCACCCGTGTTGATACCATCTTCGGCGTAACCTTTGTGGTGATAGCGCCCGAGCATGAGTTGGTGGCCAGTTTAACTACGCCTGAGCAGAAGGCCGATATTGATGCCTACATTGCCGTTACCAAAAAGAAATCGGAGCTTGACAGGATGGCGGATGCCAAAACTGTATCGGGTGCTTTTACAGGCAGCTACGTATTAAACCCATTGAACGGCCAGCAAATCCCGATCTGGATTGCCGATTATGTGTTGGCAGGCTACGGAACCGGCGCCGTAATGGCTGTACCATCAGGCGACCAGCGCGATTATTTATTTGCCAAACATTTTAATTTGCCGATAGTGCAGATTCTCGACACCCAAAAAATAGATACCGAGGCCGACCCAACCAAGGAAGGCACCTACATCAACTCGGAATTTATGAACGGGTTGGATTATAAAGCGGGTACCGCGGTAGTTATTGCCAAACTGGAAGAGGTTGGCGTCGGCAAGGCCAAAATCAATTTCAGGATGCGCGACGCCATATTTGGCCGCCAACGCTACTGGGGCGAACCTGTACCTGTTTACTTTAAAGATGGTTTGCCGCATTTAATTGAGGAAAGCCACTTACCGCTGTTGTTACCTGAGGTTGATAAATATTTGCCGACTGAATCGGGCGAACCGCCGTTGGGTAGAGCCGAAAACTGGAGCTACAAGAGTCAAGAATCAAGAATCAAGAATCAAGACGAAGCCGGATACGCCTATGAGCTTTCGACCATGCCTGGCTGGGCAGGCAGCAGTTGGTACTGGTACCGTTATATGGATGCCCATAACGATAAAGAATTTGCATCACCTGAAGCTATCGCTTATTGGAAGGATGTTGATTTATACATCGGTGGCAGCGAACACGCTACCGGGCACTTGTTGTATAGCCGTTTCTGGAATAAGTTTTTGAAAGATATCGGCAAAGTTGGAGAGGAAGAACCTTTCAAAAAGTTGATTAACCAGGGGATGATTCAGGGCCGCAGTAATTTTGTTTATCGGTTGATAGATGACGAAGGCCGCGGAACCAACACTTTTGTATCTCATGGTTTGATTAAAGAATATAAAACATCGCCTTTGCATGTTGATGTAAACATTGTGGAGAACGAAGTGATGAACATTAACAAGTTCAAACAATGGCGGCCGGAATTTGCTGATGCTGAATTTATTTTAGAAAACGGCAAATATATCTGCGGCGTCGAGGTCGAAAAGATGTCAAAACGTTATTATAACGTTGTTAACCCGGACGACATTGCCCAACGTTACGGTGCTGATACCCTACGCATGTACGAGATGTTCCTTGGCCCGCTCGAGCAAAGCAAACCATGGAATACCAACGGTATCGAGGGGGTGTTTAAATTCCTGCGTAAATTCTGGCGGTTGTTTCATAACGATGCATGGGAATTTAGCGTATCCGGCGCCGAGCCTTCAAAAGCAGAGTTGAAATCGCTGCACAAGATCATCCGCAAGGTTGAGGAAGATATCGAGCGTTTCTCGTTCAATACTTCGGTATCCAGTTTCATGATCGCCGTAAATGAGTTAACGGATTTAAAATGTAATAACCGTGCGGTGTTACAAGATATGGTGATCATCCTATCTTCCTACGCGCCACACATTTGCGAGGAGTTGTGGACCTTGCTGGGCAATCCGGCCGGCACCTTATCATATGCGCCGTTCCCTAAGTTCAACAGCACTTATTTAATTGAGGATGATTTTGCTTACCCGATATCTATCAACGGTAAAATGAAAATGAACCTTAACATCCCGCTAAGCCTGGAGGTAAAAGAGATAGAAGAAACCGTATTGGCCAACGCCGACGTACAAAAATACCTTGACGGCAAAGCACCTAAAAAGGTGATTGTTGTTAAAGGCAGGATTGTGAATATGGTGGTGTAGGCCCCCCTCATAAGATAAAAAAAATGTCATTGTCGCGCTACGCTCGCAATGACATTTTTTTTGTGTTAAGCTTTCTGAAAATCCGCGGATTCTGAAGGGAAAAATGACATTCAAAAATAAAAGCTCTGTCATCCTGAGTGGTAAAATTTCGCGAAATTCTGAAGGGGAAATGACAAGCCGGCGAAAGACTTACGAAGTTTTTAAAACTTCGTAAGTCTGGGATTCTACAACATGTCATGGGTAGGTACGAAGGATTTCCTATTCGCGAACTTTTCTAGCGGTCATGCACAGCTGACAGATCCTTCGTCTTCAGGATGACAGAAAAATTAGATATGTCACGGGTAACCACGAAACAATCGCGAATTACTATATATCCGCGTGAATAGTTCGCGATTGCCGCGCTGCGCTTATAATGACATCGATATAAGTTATTGATTATCAAACATATTTTTTATTCCCCTCTCGAGAGGGGGCGGGATGGGGAGTGCGTTGGCAGGGGTGTGTTTTTCCGCGTTCATTGCGCGTGCATAAACACCCCCCTCCGCCCCTCTCAAGAGGGGAATCGCACATTTCCACCGCTTTTTAAAAGGGATCCGCAAAATTTTTCATCTCTACATTAAGTCCCATTCGCAATCATGTCATCCCCATTTTTTCCAGGTTTTACCTGATGGTTACTCGCAATTACATATTTTTGTCTTGAGCTTTCTGAAAGTTCTCGAAACATCCACATGCTAAGTGTACTTCATGCGGGTCACCTCTCCTGTGGGGTGCCGAAACAGGTTCGGCATGACATTGGGGATGAAATCGTTGTCATTTCTGCCTCAGAATTTTCGCGAAATTTAACTGATAAAAAATAAAAGGCCAGGTACGTCCGGTTTTTATAAAAAGTATAACTTTATACCATAAATACTCCGTTATGGCAGCACAAAACCAACAATCAACGCTAAAAGATGCCTTGCCCACTATTTTCTGGCTTGGTTTTTTAACCGGCACGCTCGATGGTATGGCAGCCATCATCTGGAGTTTCATCACCAACCCAAAGGCAGGCGCCGATATTATTTTTGAATTTATTGCGAGCGGCGTATTTGGCAAAGCAGCTTTTACCAGCGGCACTCAAATGATAGTGGCGGGTGTATTTTTTCACTACCTCATTGCGTTTTTGTTTACAGCAGCCTTTTACCTGCTTTACCCCTTTTTTGATAAGCTGATCCGTAATAAATACATTATTGCAGTTGTTTACGGCATTATCGTTTGGCTGGTAATGAACCTGGTTGTAGTGCCGCTAAGCAAAATTGGTTACCATCATATCAAAGTGCATGTGGCATTAACCGGATTAGTTATTCTCATCATTTGCATTGGTATACCTGTTGCGCTTATTGCCGATAATAAATACTGGAAGGCTAAATTTTCTCCAAAAAAATAATGGGCATCGTTTTTCCATCGGCCGTTTTCCCGCAATTAAAAACTGATAGATTGGTTTTGAGGGAACTTGTACCTGCAGATAGCGTGCAGCTTTTTGCCATCCGCAGCAACGCGGCCATAAACCGTTTCATAGGCCGCAGTAACGAGCAAACGATGGATGCCATTAATCAATTCATCGAAGACCGTAAACAGGATAGGCTTAACGGGAAAGGCGTGTACTGGGCTATCGAATTAAAAAACACCCCCGGCCTTATTGGCACCATTTGCTGTTGGAATTTTGATTACGACTCGGCAACAGCCGAGATTGGCTACGAGCTGCTGCCATTACACCAGGGCAAAGGCATTATGCGCGAGGCTATTGAAACAGTAATTTCCTTTGGGTTTAACGATATGCTGGTTGAAACCATAACCGCCGGGTCATCGCCCCAAAATGACCGCTCGGTAAAATTGTTAGATCGCAGCGGATTTATTTATTCTGAAACGACAGACGGGCTCCTGGTTTATAAATTGACCAAGGCGGCATGGTCAAACAATAGCAAGCGCTAAAAAGGGCCTGGCGCTTTACCGCCAAACCCTTTGGATTTAAAATTGATAATTAATCCCGTACTTATACCGGGATATCTTGTTTTAAGTGCGGCATTGCCTGGCTTATTGCGGCATAAGCACGCCATTTAAGCCGTGAATAACACCGTTAGATGCCATGGTATCAAACGAGACAACCAATGCTGTATTTCCTTTGGCATCTACTATTTGTAAATTGCTTTTATCGTTTACCGACAAGGTAAGGTTATCGCCGTCCACGGTTTTTAATACGGCCTTTCCTTTACCTGCAGTTAAAGCTTTGATAATATCGGCTTTGGTATATTTACCGGCAACTACATGGTAGTTTAGCACTTTAGCCAGTTTGCCATGGTCTTTAGTCAAATCGTCCATGGTAGGCTTTGGTACTTTGCTGAATGCAACATCATTTGGTGCAAATACGGTGAATGGGCCGGGGCCTTTTAATTCAGGTTCCAGTTCGGCAGTTTTAACGGCCAGTGCCAACGGGGCAAAATCGGTACTACTGCTTAAAACACCAACTACATCGCCGGATGCGGCCGATGGCGCGCCAGATGTTGTTGCCGGAGCGGCTTTGGTGGTATCTGTTTGTTGAGTTTGCGCTACGGCTTTGTTTGACAAAAATCCGATACCTAATGCGGCTACGGCAACTAAAACTGACTTTTTCATGTTCATCTTTCTTTTGATTTTGTTTATAAATTGAAATGTAATGAGTAGCAGTTTATCTTATATTTTTTTCTTTTAAGTTATATAATTAATCTTGCTTTGGAGGTATTATAACTAATAATTACATAAAAGGTTTTGAATTGACACGGATTTCACGAAGTAGGTCGAATTTCACGGATTGGAAAAGAAGGCGAATTTATTGAATCTGAGTAGGTTAAACGATTGTAGGTGCCGTGATTATTTTTAAAAAAAATCACGGCAAGGGCAGAAAACTGATTGCTGAATAAGGGGATCATCATACAACAAAACTATCTGAAAGCATTTTATCCCGGAGCGGTTTTAAGGATACTTTTTATTCGGTATTTCTACTTCGGCAATAAAAATGTAGTTTTAAAAACTTTGCCGCTCAGCTTCCGGGGCATGTTATATGTGTTATGAAAATCTGGAAATTACTTTTGTTGCTGTACCTGTTTTCGGTGCTATTATCCATCGTACTCAGTTTCGCATTCATTCTATTCACAGTTAAGGGCCAGTGGGATAGTCACCTCGTGCCATTAACCCTGGTTGGAGCATTAGTGCTTAATCTCCCGTTAACTCTGCTTTGGATCCCGGGCCTTTTTATGTCCATAAACTTTAAAAACGAAAAAAACAAGGCATTTATAGCGTGTTTTATAACGCCCGTAGCAATTTTAGGTTACATGCTGTTTGGCGCGAAGCTGCAATACGGCGATAAGGAATTTTACGCCATCCAGGTAATTTCGCAGATAATTGTACTTTGCTTTATGTTTTTCAGGAGGTTAACACCCGATAATATTGTTGAGGAAGATTGAAAATAGTACCGTGCATTAATTTTTGACATTGATATTAAAGCTTTAAGTAAGCTATTGCATTATTTTGCACCCGCATACAAAACACTGCCCGCGGGCTTACTCACAAATATTAATCATGAAAGTACACGCCAGACAACTTTTTAAAACATTTATATTTTCTGTTATCTTATCCATAGCTGCCAACAGCATTTACTATGCGGTAAATCAGAAAGGGGCCGACTATTCCCTCGCGCTGCCAAAAATTATTGAGGGGATAGTTTTGCTCAATATTATTGTATTCGTGATGTCGTTGCCATCGTTATTCCTGGTTAACCCTGCTTACTGGAATAACCTGCCGGTGCGCTTGCCTCTTTATTTTGGCGGCCCGGTAGCGTTTATAGTAACTATATTTACCATGCCCCTGCCACCGCAGTATAAAGTGATTTACCTGGTAACCGGGTTCATTTTTTTAACTGTGCATACGGTTTTCTATTACCTGAAGGTGAAAAAAGGATAACAAGGCAGATATGAAAGCAGGTTATGGGTTTTTGAAAGATTTCAGGTAAACTTGCAACATCAAATGAAAGCATTTTACGGAGATTTGAAATTGGGTATTCTGGGCGGCGGCCAGTTAGGTCGCATGCTGATACAACAGGCTATAAATTATAATGTTACGGTTAAAATCCTCGACCCCGACAGGGAAGCCCCCTGCCGTAAACTTTGCGACGAATTTACCGTAGGTTCACTGGGCGATTATGAAACCGTCTACAATTTCGGCAAAACTGTCGACCTGCTCACCATCGAGATTGAAAAGGTAAATGTAGACGCGCTGGAGCAATTGGAGAAAGAAGGTGTGCTGGTTTACCCGCAATCGCGCATCATCAGGCTGATACAGGATAAGGGGCTGCAAAAGCAGTTTTTTAAAGAAAACGATATCCCCACTGCCGATTTCCAGATTATCGCATCGCCACAGCAGTTAAAGCAAAGTCATATTCCGTTCCCCTACATCCAGAAGTTACGCAAGGATGGTTACGACGGGAAAGGCGTTTACAAGGTAGTTAATGAATCGTACCTTGATAAAGCCTTTAAAGAACCCAGCCTTATTGAGCGTTGGGTTGATTTTGAAAAAGAAATAGGTGTAATAGTAGCCCGGAATGAAAAGGGTGAAATAAGTGCCTTCCCGCTGGTTGAAATGGAGTTTAACCCAGAGGCCAACCTGGTGGAGTTTTTAATTTCGCCATCAACCTTACCTTTTGAAATACAACAACAAGCCGAGCAAATTGCCAAAAAAATAGCCGAAAGCCTCAATATTGTGGGCTTATTGGCAGTAGAAATGTTTTTGGATAAAACCGGGAAAATTCTCGTTAACGAGCTTGCCCCCCGCCCGCACAACAGCGGCCACCAGACTATCGAAGGCAACGTGGTTTCGCAATTTGAACAACATTTAAGGGCGATATTTAACCAGCCTTTAGGCGATACCGCCTGCCTTAACAACGCCATCATGATAAATGTATTAGGCGAGGCCGGTTACGAAGGCCCTGCAGTTTACCAGGGAATCGAAAAGGTGCTGAAAGTGCCTGGGGTGTATATCCATCTTTATGGCAAAGCGCTAACTAAACCATTTAGGAAAATGGGCCATGTAACGATAGTTGATGCGGATAGGGAAAAGGCGATAGAGAAAGCGAGATTTGTGCAGAAGACTTTGAAAGTAATAAGCTGACAACACGTGGAGACTTACGAAGTTTTTGAAACTTCGTAAGTCTGGAATTTTACAACCGTGTCATTGCGAGGAACGAAGCAATCGCGAACTTTGCAAATCCGCCATGCACTCGACGAGATTGCCGCGCTATTGCTCGCAATGACATAGTCTATGTAGTGGGTAGGTGCGGTTATTATCGATAAAGCGAAAAAAGTTGTGACTTATTGAATTGTTAAAACCCCTTATCATGAACATTAAAATAATTGTACTAACTGTTCTTGTTGGCTGTATTGCGACGGTTACTTTTGCTCAATACACTTATAAGCAAAGGCTTGGAGGGATAGCGAGAGTAATGTTGCCAGATAGCCCTGCATTCCAAAGGATAAGTGGTGTAAACGTTTACATGGTTAACCATAATGGGGTGACGTATACGGGAGCGATAGCAGACGCAGAAGGAGGACTATTGGATCTGTTTAAAAATGATAATGTCGACTCCGTTTACAACAACTACATAAGGGGGGCATTAAAAAGAACCGACAGCAAAACGTTTTATAAAAATAAAATAAAAATTAACGGACTCGACGGAGTTGAGTTTGGTTATAAAGCACATTATAACGGGTATGATACGTATGTATATCAACGTGTGGTATGTTTAAATGATTCCATGGCAATATGCTCATTATCTTGTTCCAATTTATTGCCGGGTACGGATAAGAATTTAAAGGTGTTTTTTGACGGTTTTAAAGTTTTAAATACATGGCATGCCCGGCAAGACATGTCTTCTTTGGACTACAAGTGGGGGAAATTGACACATTACCTGATGTTTTTATGCATCCCAATTTTGATTGGCCTTGGTATAGTATTTTTGATAAGAAGAATAGTTTACGAAAAAACAATGAATAAATAACACGTTGTCGCAAAGCGGGAAATCTTTTTACCTTGCATAATTGCCTTGCAAATCAAGAGATTGCTTCGTGCCTCGCAATCACGGTGCTAAATATATATACAATAACAACAACATGAGCCAACCAAAAGTAGCCATTATTATGGGCAGCAAATCTGATCTGCATATTATGCAGGATGCTGCCGATGTATTAAACGTATTAGGTGTTGATTACGAAATTACCGTAGTATCGGCACACCGTACGCCCGACAGGATGTTCAGTTACGCCCGCGCCGCGGCCGACCGGGGCATTAAGGTGATTATAGCCGGCGCCGGTGGCGCTGCCCACTTGCCTGGTATGGTAGCCTCGTTAACCCATTTGCCGGTTATCGGTGTGCCTGTAAAGTCAAGTAATTCTATCGACGGCTGGGATTCAATACTATCGATATTGCAAATGCCAAATGGTATCCCGGTTGCCACGGTAGCCCTGAATGCGGCCAAAAATGCAGGGATACTTGCAGCGCAAATTCTATCCACTGCCGACGAATACCTCGTTAAAAAACTAATCGACTTTAAAGAAGATCTGAAGAAAAAGGTTGAAGAATCGGCAAAGGAAATGGAGGGGTAGATTGCCGGAGGATATTTGAGGATTTGAAAATTTGAGGATTTGAAAATACTTTTAGCTTCGTTATCCGTTAGCCGGGCGGTCATACAATATTTTGTTAATTTCTGAATTAACGGAAACAGGTAACGGTTCTAATCTTTATTGGAGACATCGCTATCAAAAAACATGGCTATGTCATTAAATAAAAAAACGTAGCTCTCCACAGCTATAAGCAGGCCATTTCCCGGATATTTATGCAAACCGATGTGGTAACAAATTGGTTGGCAATTTATCAAAGTATAAAAATTTATCCGTTGGAAGCTATTCTTCATATTCAAAACCTGAGTAAAACATACCAAAGTGCCGGGCGTACGCTTACAGTGCTCGATGATATTAACTTTTCTATAACCGAAGGCTCTACCAACGCCATTGTTGGCCCATCGGGCAGCGGTAAAACTACCTTGCTGGGGCTTTGCGCGGGGCTCGACAGATCGAGCACGGGCTCTGTCGAACTGAACAGTATTAACCTGGGCAATTTAACCGAAGACCAGCGCGCGCAGGTGCGTAACCAGTACGTGGGTTTTATTTTCCAGAATTTTCAATTGCTGCCAACGCTTACCGCTTTGGAGAATGTGATGGTGCCGCTTGAGCTCCGGAACGAAAAAAACATCAAGGCAAGGGCATTGGATTTGTTGGATAAGGTGGGCCTTGCCGACCGCGGGCACCACTACCCTTCCCAACTATCCGGCGGCGAGCAGCAACGGGTTTCGCTGGCGCGTGCGTTTTCAAACGCGCCCAAAATACTGTTTGCCGATGAGCCAACCGGAAACCTGGATGCCGAGACCAGCGAAAAGGTAATTAAGCTCATCTTCGACCTGAACAAGGAAGCGGGCACTACCCTGGTTGTAGTAACCCATGACCTTGACCTGGCGGCCAAAACACAACGCATCATCAGGATAAAAGGCGGCAAACTGGTAGCCGACCAAAAAACAATTAACGGGTAAGTTATGGGTATCAATCCGGTTAATTATCAACGAAAAACAAATGTTGCCTGGCTGTTTAACATGGCCCTGCGCGATAGCAGGAAAAACCGCTCGAGGTTGTTCCTGTTCATATCGGCTATAGTATTTGGCATTGCGGCGCTGGTAGCCATCTACTCGTTCAGGTACAATGTACAAAACGATGTAAACGGCCAGGCAGCAACGCTCATCGGTGCCGATTTGCTGATATCGGGTAATAAACCTGTCGACCCGAAGCTGAAGAAAATGCTTGACTCGTTGGGCGATAAAAGATCAACCGAACGGAGTTTTGCATCGATGGCCTATTTCCCCAAAAGCAAAGGCACCAGGCTGGTACAGATCAGGGCTTTGCAGGGCGATTACCCTTATTATGGATCTATAGAAACCACGCCGGAAATTGCCGGTACATCCTTTAAACAAAGCCAAACCGCCCTGGTTGATAAAACGCTGATGCTACAATTTGGCGCAAAGGTTGGCGACTCGGTACGCATAGGTACCCTACATTTCCTGATAGCCGGCGCATTGGACAAAGCCCCCGGCCAAAGCGGCGCCATGGCGGGTATTGCCCCCGTGGTATACATACCCATGCGGTACCTGGAGCAAACCGGTTTGATGAAAACCGGTAGCCGCGTAAATTATACCTTTTACTACAAATACGACCATAAAGTTGATATGGAAAAGCTAACCAAAAAGCTCGACCCCATATTAGACAAAAATGGCATGAACTACGATACCATTGAAACCCGCAAGGAAAACACAGGCAGGGCCTTTGGCGACCTGGGCCGTTTTTTATCATTGGTAGGCTTTATAGCTTTACTGTTGGGCTGCGTAGGCGTAGCCAGCGCCATCCATATTTATGTGCGCGAAAAAATAGCATCAATAGCCATTATGCGCTGTTTAGGCGTTAAAGCATCCGAAGCGTTTTTGATTTACCTAATCCAGATTGTAGGTATCGGGCTTATTGGTTCCGTAGCTGGTGCAGCATTGGGCACGGCTATTCAGCATTTGCTGCCCTTGGTTTTTAAAGACTTTTTGCCTTTCACCATTTCTGTCGAGATCTCGTGGCTGGCTATTGGCCAGGGTATTTTATTAGGGGTCATCATATCCGTATTATTTGCTTTATTGCCGTTGATATCGGTGAGGAATATCTCGCCGTTGAATACCCTGCGCATGTCGTTTGATGAAACGGGCCGAAAGCGCGATCCTTTAAGCTGGCTGGTTTATTTGCTTATCGTCGCGTTTGTGCTGGGCTTTACTTATTTGCAATTGGATAGCTGGATAGGCAGCATTTTTTTCACTATCGGTATTTTAGTTGCCTTTATGATATTGGCCGGTGTGGCATGGTTGCTCATGCGCATCATGAAACTGGTAATAAACAGCAGCTGGAGCTATTTATGGCGACAGGGTTTTGCCAACTTGTACCGGCCGAATAACCAGACTTTGATCCTGATGGTTTCTATAGGGCTAAGTACTGCCTTTATTTGTACGCTTTTTTTTATTCAGAGCATCCTTATTGGCCAGGTAAATTTATCAAGCAGTGGCAATCAATCCAACATGATTTTGTTTGATATTCAAAAAAGCCAGAAAGATGCCGTGGCCGATGTAACCCGCAAAAATGGATTGCCGGTACTGCAGCAGGTGCCCATAGTTACGGTGAGGTTAGAGCAAATAAATGGCAAAACCGCTGCCGATGTAATTAAAGACACCACTATCAAAATCCCCCATGGCGTATTTGCCTGGGAGTATAGGGTAACGTTTAGGGATACCTTGTCATCATCAGAAAAACTGCTAGATGGTAAATGGATGGGTAAAGCCGAAGCAGGGAAAGATATTCCCGTTTCGGTAGAAGAGAACTTACAAAAACGTGCCCACCTTAAAATTGGCGATAAACTGGTATTTAATGTTCAGGGGGTGCCGATGCCTGCCTATGTAGCCAGTGTGCGTAAAGTTAACTGGGGCAAAGTGCAAACCAACTTCCAGGTGGTGTTTCCTACCGGCGTGCTGGAAGATGCGCCACAGTTCCAGGTGCTCATGACGCATGTGCCCTTAAACAAAGTATCGGCGGCTTTTCAACAGGCTGTAGTAAGGCAATTCCCCAACATATCAATTATCGATCTTGGCTTGGTTTTAGGCATCCTGGATGAGTTATTAAGCAAAATCAGTTATGTTATCCGTTTTATGAGCGCGTTCAGCATCATTACGGGTATTGTGGTACTCATCGCTTCGGTACGCATCAGCAAATACCAGCGTATACAGGAGAGCGTTTTGTTACGGACGCTTGGGGCCAGCCGCAAACAAATACTGGCTATAACCGCGTTGGAATACCTGTTTTTAGGCAGTCTATCGGCCTTAACAGGCATATTGATAGCGGTGGCCGGTACATGGTTTTTAGCAAAATATAGTTTCGAGATCCCTTATTCGGTTAGCTTTGTACCCGCGTTGATTTTATTTTTTATCATCGCTTTGCTAACTGTAATTATTGGTTTGTTAAACAGCCGGGGCGTGCTCAACAAGCCGCCTTTGGAGATATTAAGAACAAACGCCTAACCGCGTTGTATTTAACTTTATGAACAAAGTAAAGATCATTTTTATGCTTGCGGCCACATTTGCCCTGGCAGGTTGCGGCGGAAGCGATAAATCAACCACCGGCAATCCGGCATCTAAAGATACAGCTGCACAGGCTACTGCATCATCGCCGGTGCAAACAATTTTATTTTTTGGCGATAGCTTAACCGCGGGGTATGGATTAGACGACCCGGCAGACGCCTTTCCCGGTGTTATCGCAAAAAAAATAGATTCATTAAAATTACCTTATAAAGTAATTAATGCCGGGGTAAGCGGCGAAACATCTGCGGGCGGCGATGGCCGGATAGCCTGGACGTTAAAACAAAAAATTGATGTTTTTGTGCTGGAACTTGGCGCAAACGATGGCCTGCGCGGCATTTCGCCGGCCGAAACTACCAGGAACCTGCAATCCATCATCGATAGGGTAAAAGCAAAATACCCTAAAGCAAAACTGGTGATGCTGGGCATGCAGGTACCGCCAAATATGGGCGCCGATTACGTAAACAGGTTTAAAGCGGTATTCCCTACCCTTGCCGCCAAAAACAAAATGGCACTGGTACCATTCCTGCTGCAAGGCGTAGGCGGGCACCCCGATCTCAACCAGGGCGATGGCATCCATCCGACAGAAAAAGGCGCTAAAATTGTTGCTGAGAATGTTTGGGACGTGTTGAAAGGCGAATTGGACAATCCTAAGGCAACCTATTAAATATTCAAGCCGGCCATCAATAGCGGCCGGCTTGAGTAAATGCTTTTATTCAACCGGAAAAGTATGGGTATAAGGCTTCATACCATCGGGCGTTATTAAAAGTACCACTTTGGTTGCCCCAACTGCTGGCACGGGGTAGTTGATTTTTATTGAAGTTGCTGTAATTGTAACCTCTTTATCGTCAACCGGTTTTTTATCAAGGGTGATAGTTAATTTCTTTTTATCAAAATCGGTACCCGTAATTGTTATTACGCCAGCTGTATTGGCCTTAAATTTATCGGGCGCAATACCCGAAACAGCAAGCACGTCTGCCTTAGCCGGTACTGATGATTGGTTTTCTGATTTAGCTTTAAATACCACATCAAGTACATCCCTTAGCCTTCTTGTTACAACTTCGGTAAACAGGCCGGCCATGGCCGATATAGCCATAATTCCAAAGAGGTTTAAGTTGTTGCCACCATCGTTAGTACTCAAAAACCCGGCCCTGAATGTAAAATAAACCACAACGGCAAGCGCCGAAGCCGTAAACGGCTTTACAAAATACCAGAGTAGCCAGCTCTTTTTAAATTTTTCGAGACCTACAAAGGCGGTGAAAGACCCAGCTACATGGATCATATTGCCCAAAAAGCCTGCGGCCGCAACCAGTATGAGTAAAATGGTGTTAAACTGAATAGTATCGTCAATATCGTACAAAGCCGTCTTTTGTGCGGTATCATTGTATTTTACCGATTTTACAGAATCGACCTTAGCCAATGCTTTTTTTGCCTTTAATGTAGAATCACCAACCGCTTTGGCATGTTTGGTTTGATCGGCCTTCAACGCTGCTATTGTGCCTGAATCGGTTTTAGCAACCTTAGCCTGGCCGGCTTTGATCTTTTTGATCACACTATCCTGCTTATTTTTGAATGCTGCGGCTGCCGCTGTATCCTTTTCACTGCCAGGTTGTTTAATAGCAGCGCCACTGAGCAGCATGGTGTTATGACATTTATGATAATACCTTCCCGAATCTCCTGGCGGAGGTAACTTATCGGGCCAATAGCTGATGATCGTATTCATAGCTATTAACGTAAAAAGCGCGAGTAAAATTCCCGCTGCTACTTTTCCCCAGGTAGAAATCTGATTTTGAGACCCGGTTTCTGTCGAGTCGTCGTTTGATTTAGGTGTTGTGGTACTCATGATTTATTTGCGTTCAGGTTAAAAAAAGGTTTGGTGGAAGGTTCGATGTGTCAAATAATTTATTTTTATTAATGACTTTAAATCAAACACTTACAAAAGCTAAGATAACTACACCCTATGGATACGCCAAGGGTATTTTTACGGTATTTTACTATTTTATTAATCCGTAAGCGCCTGGTACACCATCGCCCTGAATTTATCCTGGAAAGTGTTGTGCGGCAATGGCCAGTTTTGAACAAACAACAGGCATACCAGGTGTTCTTTAGGGTCAACCCAGTACAGGGTGCCAAAAAAGCCGCCCCACGCAAATGAGCCTTCACTTATACCCAGCTTTTTTGAACTTACGTCGGTAGTTAAGCCAAAGCCAAGCCCAAATTTTTCTTTATTGGGGTTGATGAAGAGGTCGCCAATCTGGTTGGTGGTCATCAGCCCAATGGTATGCCGGGCTAATAAACGCTGGCCATTGTAAACGCCTCCATTCAGCAGCATTTGTAAAAAAGTGGCATAATCTTTAATGGTTGAGCTTAAACCGGCCCCGCCGGCATAATAGGTGCCGTTAACAGTTGGGTAATCGGCGCTAAGCCCCTCAAATGTAGCTGCGTTCCATTTAATAAGGTGATCTTTTTTATCGGGGGTATACACGGCTACCAGCCGGTTTTGCTTGGCCGCCGGAATATAAAAGTAAGTGTCCTTCATCCCCAGCGGGTCAAAAATGCGTTCTTTCATAAACTGATTTAAGCTTTTGCCCGATAACTTTTCAACCAGGTAGCCTAAAACATCTACGTTAAGGCCGTAAGTCCAGCGTTCGCCAGGCTGATGCTCCAACGGTAATGGGCCCAGTTTTTTCATGGCATCTGCCAGCAGTATTTTATCACTCACAAAACCTGCCGGAATATGGGCTTTGGCATAAACGGCATTCATTGTAGGCGAGCCGATCTGGGCATAGGCTATGCCCGAAGTATGGGTAAGTAAATCGCGAATGGTAATTTCTCTTTTGGCGGGTATAGTGGTATAAGTAGTATCTTTGGGGTTAAAGGTATCTATCACCTTTGGATGAGCAAATGCAGGCAGATATTTGGAGATAGGATCATCCAGCAGGAACTTACCTTCTTCAAACAACATCATAACCGCAACGCTGGTAATGGCTTTAGTTTGAGATGCTATGCGGAAGATAGCATCATTATTCATTAACTTTTTTTGTTCAACATCGGCCATACCGAATGATTTATAATAAACCATTTTACCATTGCGGGCTATCAACCCTACTGCTCCATTGATATAGCCTGAATCGATGGTTTGCTCAATCATATTATCAATCCGCTGCAAACGTTCGGCGGAAAATTTTTCATTGGCCGGTGTACCAACCTGTAAAGTATTAGCCTGCGCAAGGGCATCGGCGGCAAACGCCACAAATAACAATAAAGCAACAATCTTTTTCATCCCGGGGAGAGGTTTACAATTTGGATACAAAGTAGGATTTTTTCATTATTAAAAAGAAAAGTAAAACGGCGTCGGGTAAAGCGGGGCGCCATTATTTATTTGGGCCGCCGCCTTATTTTGGTGAGCACGCGGCATAAAAAAAGCCGCCCACAAAAGGCAGCCTTTTCATTTATATATAGGGATTAATTAGTGTTATATATTACCAGTGTTCCGGCTTATCGCCTTATACCAAAACCACCACGGCTTGCGGCAAAATCGCGTCCGCCGCCACGGTTACCATGGTCCTGGCCGTTACCGTTGTTTCCGCGGTCATGGCCACCCTGGTTTTGGTTGCCATGGTCTTGTCCGCCATGATTACCGCCGCCGTTGTTATTGTTGTTATTTGGCCTGCCACCCCAGTTGCCATGGTCGCCCCTGTTATCCGGCCTGCCGCCCCAGTTGCCACGGTCACGGTTGTTATCTCTTCCCCTGTCCCATCCACGGTTGTTGTTCCTGTTATCCCGGTTTTGGTAAGCATATCCTCCATCATGTCTTCTTTCAAAACGACGGCCCCAGTTACCGCGGTCGCCGGCGTAGCCGCCCCATCTTTGCCTGTATACATCATGATGCATATAGGGGCGGTTTCCACGTACCTCGTATCTTGTAGCAGTTCGCCAATCATAGTTGTGATAAGCGCCCGGCAGGTAAGCACAAGTTACCCAGTTGCGACCGTTATTGTAGTAATAATAATGATTTGAAACACTGTAATAAGCTTCTACTTCAGGTAAATAATAGTAATCATCACTATCGTCGTTGTAGTTTACCTGGCCATAATCGTCATTGTAAACCGGTTGCTCTTCAACCACAACTGGTGGCGGGCTTGGTGCATAAACACGATGAACAGGGACATTAAAGCCTACATGTATTGATAATTGAGCGTTTGCTTTATTAGCTATTAAACCACCCACTGCTATTGCTGATAATATGAATAACTTTTTCATTTTGTTAAATTTTATATAGCTATGACCTCCTGCAATGGCAATGGTTTAATCCATTGTTGCTATATATGTTACAACTGCTATAAATCGGTACTTAATTTTATATCGGTATCGATTGTGTAAAATTTAATTTGGCAAGCATAATCCACAACTATAGGTTAAAATTTACCCGGATAGATTGATTAAAAATCCTAATTGTCATACAATTACTACAAATCATATTTCGGGATTCCCTGTATATTTATTTATTTTGATCATCAATCAGAAGCCATGAAAAAAAGAAACATCGTATGGACAATGCTGCCTGCTGCAGCTATTGCCGGCGCTATACTGTTTAACAGTTGCAAAAGCGGCAACACCGATAATAAAAATGGTAGCGATACTACCGGCACAACAGCAATTACAGGTAATGCAGGCCTTAAGCTTCCGGCAGGTTTCAGCGCAGCCGCTATTGCCGAAAAGCTGGGCGGTACCAGGGAAATAGCCATTACGCCGCAAAACAACATTTACGTAAAGCTTAATACGGTAAAAGATGGCAAAACCGTTTTGTATTTAACCCAGGACGGCGATAAAGCAACTTTAAAAACAAGCTTTGGTGATTATAAGGGTACCGGCGCATATGTAAAAAATGGCTACCTGTACGCATCGTCTGACGAAGAGGTTTTCCGTTACAAACTGAATGATAAAAGTGAAGTAATAAACCCCGATCAGCCCGAAAAAATTGTAACCGGCTTGTTAAGCCGCAATGAGCATGAGGCCAAGGCCATTACACTTGATAACGATGGCAACCTGTATGTTAACATAGGCGCTTACTCCAACGCCTGCCAGGTAGAAGACCGTAAAAAAGGCTCGCCAGGCCAAAAAGGCTGTCCTATTTTAGATTCGGCCGGCGGCATATGGCAGTTTAAAGCCGATAAGCCAAACCAGCACTATGGCGATGGTATCCGTTATGCTACGGGCTTACGTAATGTGGTTGGCCTGGATTGGAACCAGCAAAACAACCAGCTTTTTGTAATGCAGCATGGCCGCGATCAGCTTCACGACCTGTTCCCTGAATATTTTACCACTAAACAATCGGCCGACTTGCCTGCCGAGTGTATGTATGCCATTAAAAAAGGCGATAACGCCGGCTGGCCATATATGTATTACGACTGGCAGCAAAACAAAAAAATATTAATGCCCGAGTATGGCGGCGATGGTAAAAAAGAAGGCGGCGAAACGGCTATTAACCCTGCCGCCGCATATCCTGGTCACCTTGCGCCCAATGGCTTATTGTTTTATACCGGCAGCCAATTCCCCGAGAAATATAAAAACGGCGCTTTCATAGCTTTCCATGGTTCGTGGAACCGTGCGCCAGAGCCGCAGGCCGGTTATTTTGTGGTTTTTCAGCCGTTTAAAGATGGCAAGCCAAGTGGCGCTTACGAGGTTTTTGCAGACAATTTTGCGGGCAGTGCCGAAAAAGCAGCCAAAGGCAGTGCCGAACACCGCCCATGCGGATTAGCTCAAGGACCAGACGGCTCGCTTTATGTAACCGACGACAACCAGGGAACCATTTACAAAATCACGTATAAAAAATAACAATGGACTTAAAAAAAGCCCTCATACTAATACCATTAATTACCCTTTTTACCATCACCGGCTTAAAGGCCCAAACCAAAAAACATAAGCCGGTTAACAGAACAGCTAATGCAGCAGCCTTAAAAGCATCTATGGATGCCGGGAGTAAGGTATTTATGGAATATTGTGTAACCTGCCACCAGGCCGACGGGATGGGCGTACCTAATATGAACCCGCCGCTGGCCAAAACCGTCTACGTTACCGGCGATAAAACACGGCTGATAAAGATTGTACTGAACGGCTTTAATGATGATGTGGACATTAACGGCGAACGCTACTCCAATACTATGGCCTCGCACGATTTTTTGCAGGATAAGGAAATTGCCGATGTACTTACTTATGTAAGGAATAGCTTTGGCAACAAAGCATCTGCAGTAAGCGCGGCGCAGATTAAGGCAGTAAGGGCAGCGAAATAGGTGAAAGGCGAAAGGTAAAAGGTAATAGGTGAAAGGTCAAAGGCGAAAGGTAAAAGGTTAAAACTGAGAAGTTTTTTTATAAAAAAAGGTATACTGCCATACAGTATACCTTTTGCTTTTGTCCTTTTATGTCGGACCTTTCACTTTCGACCTTTCGCCTTTGACCTTACTCGGTAATCTGGTAAGTATAAGCCAGCGTGTGCTTCATTTTTGAGCGGATGCGTTTGATGCTTTGTTCAATATCAATTTTGTCGTTATGGTCGGTTACTTCCATGAAAGCTTTTTGATAGTTAATTAAGGCTTTTGTCCAGTCTTTGCCTTTTTCGTGGAATAAGCCAAGCAGGCTGTAAACTTCCGCGGTATCAACTCCGGGTGTATTCAGGGCTTTAACAGATACGTTGTTTACCAGTTTTTCCATATTCAAAAACACAAGCAAATCAAGATAATGTGTATAGTTATCAGGAAATGAAGGTTCCAGTTCCATACAGGTTTTAAAATGGTAGCCGGCAGTTTGATAATCTTTAACTTCGTAATAATATAACATGCCCAGCTGGTGGTGCGCACGCGCGTATAAAGGATCGTTGCTGATAATTTCGTTCAGTAATTTAAGCCCTTTGGTAGTTTTACCATAAGAGAGTTTATCCACGGCCTGCAAATACTTTTCTTCGATAGTATAATAAGTGTCCATAAATTTTGTATTGTATAAAATTGTGCTAAAACTCAGCACTTGTTGTAATAAATAATGATGTGTAATAAAATCTGTCGGTATAAAAAGTATTGCCGCTATACCGGGGTGGAGAAGCGTATGACTGATGCATAACCCTTCTGCTGCGGCACCATGGGCCACATTATAGTTTTACAGAATGAATTTTTAAACAGCATCATTTATTTTTTTACAAATTTACAATTAATGTGGCAATTTGCAAAATGGGGGAAATTATGGTATCTCGTTTTAAAACGGACGCCCGCAGTGTGCTCATTTAAGCGCTGCAAACTAAAGTCTGCAGTACACTTCAAAGAGCATATAATTAAAATCCTGCCTTCGTCTAAAACCTAACTCATCCTGTCGTTCTGAGGTACGAAGAATCTATTAATGAACTTTGCATGGTTGGTTTGCATGGGGTACGATAGATGCATCGTACCGCAAGCATGGCATGTGCTAAAATCCCAGACTTACGAAGTTTTATTTAAAAACTTAGGTCTTTCGCCGGCTTGTTATTTCCCTTTCTGAATTTCCCGAAATTTTATCACTCAGGATGACAGTCATTCCCCACTTCAGAGCGCCCGGATTTTACAATGCGGGATAACCAGGAGGAAGACCACTTTTTGCGCAAACCAATCAATACCTGTATAATTGTATGTGCAATCTACCCTTACAAACCATATTAAAAAGTTCGTTCAACTTACCGCGGACGAGGAACAGCTGATCAACGCGGCGGTAACTGTAAAAACGGTTAAGAAAAAACACTTCCTACTGGAACCCGACCATGTTTGCAAGGAACTTTTTTTTGTAAGTAAAGGCTGCCTTCGCCTGTATTTCATCAACAAAAAACTGAATGAGCAAACCACCCTGTTTGCCATTGAAAACTGGTGGATGACCGATTTTGATAGCCTGGAAAGCGGCCGCCCATCTTCCTGCTACATCCAGGCGGTTGAAAACACGGAAGTTATCAGCATCAGCAGAAATAAACAGGAAGAATTGTTTGAGGCGATACCCAAGCTGGAACGCTATTTCAGAATAGTATACCAGCGTGCTTTCAGCGCTACCCAAACCCGCATCAAATACATTTACGGCATGAGCGATGAGGAGCGATATCGTCATTTCAGCAGCCTTTTCCCGGCATTTATGCAGCGCGTGCCTCAATATATGCTGGCATCGTACCTGGGTTTTACCCCACAGTTTTTGAGCAAAATAAGGGCGAAAAAAATTTAGCCACCCTGAATTTTCTTAATCCTGATTCATTTTTTGAAGCCGGTTTTGTCGCCACCTTTGGGGAATTAAAACATACACACAAAATGAAAACAAGAGTAAATATCGGTAAAACCGACCCGGAAGCCTACAAAATATTAATAAGCCTTGACCAGTACATTGTTAAAAGCAATGTAACTAAAACCCACCACGAACTGATCAAAATCCGCGCATCGCAAATAAACGGTTGTGCCTTTTGTATAGACATGCACACCAAAGACGCCCGCAAAGCTGGCGAAACCGAGCAACGCATTTATGCCCTGAACGCCTGGCGCGAAACGCCATTTTTTACCGAAGAAGAGCGGGCCATCCTTGTTTTAACCGAAGAGGTAACCCTGATACAACACCATGTATCTGATGCTACTTATGAAGCTGTTGCAAAGGTTTTGGATGAAGCTTATATAGCACAGGTAATCCTGGCTATCATCGCCATTAACGCCTGGAACAGGTTTGCAATTTCTACGGGGATGCAGCCGAGCCCCCTCTAAATCTCCCCCGGTAGGGGAGACTTTTATTAGCAGGCGGCTTTTAACACAAAACAAAAAGGCGGGACTTCTTTATGAAATCTCGCCGTTTTGTTTTCAAGTCTCCCCTACCGGGGGAGATTTAGAGGGGGCTTACGCCAAATTCCTTCCTGCGTTCACAATACCATAAACGGTACGGATTACCAGCTTACGATAAATTTCTGTCAGTTCGGGGTCCTCGCTGTAGTTTAAACACTGCAAGGCGTAATGCTGCATAATAACAAGCGGTAATACAATTTTTTCGCGGATGGCAATCGATTTACGTTCTACGGGATACTCCTCCATCAATACGGTGCTGCCGGTTAACTCCAGTAACATGGTACGGGTAAGTACAAACTCATCTTTCAGCATCTTCCAGAACTCGCCAAATTTTTTGTCTTTTTCCAGGTAAGCCGTAACCCTGAAATCGGATTTCGACATCGACATCATACAATTATCCAGCATGGTTTTAAAAAAGCCCGATGTTTTGTACAACTCCTGCACCTCCTGCCACTTACCTTCATCCTTCATCTTTTTTAATGAGGTACCTACCCCATAAAAGCCGGGAATACTTTGTTTAAGCTGGCTCCAGGAGGTTACAAAGCTAATGGCGCGCAAATCTTCCAGTTTCATTGGTCCGCCGCCGCCGCGTTTGGTTGGCCTGCTGCTGATATTGATTTTTGAAAGTAATTTAAGCGGACTGAATTTCTCCAGGTATTCTAAAAATAAGGGGTGCGCGCGCAGGGCCATAAAGAGCGAATAGCTTTCATCGGCCATTTCCGATATCAGTGTTTTATGCCTGTTATCTAACAAATCTTTACGATCAGGATGCAGGGCAGAAATAATTCCCGCGTTGAGCAGCTGCTCCATATTAAACCTTGCTGTTTCAACCGAGCCGTATTGCGAGCTTACAGTTTGGCCCTGTATGGTAAGCTGAATGTGCTCATTAGCAATATCGTTGCCCATTGACGCATAAAAACGGTGTGTTTTACCGCCGCCACGCGCCGGCGGGCCTCCCCTGCCGTCAAAAAATGCCAGGCTGATGCCATATTTACGGGCAATGGCCGTCATTTCAACTTTTGCTTTGTATATGCTCCAGTTGGCCATTAAATAGCCGCCGTCTTTAGTGCCGTCAGAGAAACCAAGCATAATGGTTTGCCTGTTGCCGCGTAATTTTAAATGTTCGGCGTAATAAGGGTGGGTATACAGTTGCTCCATGATCTCGCCTGCATTGGCAAGGTCGTTCACTGTTTCAAACAGCGGCATAAAATCAACCTTCAGGCTATCTTTTTTCCATCCGCTCCATAAAAACAAATGAATGAGCTGTAAAATATCTGATGCGCGCTGGCAATTACTGATAATAAAACGCTGGCAGGCTTTTTCGCCGTTGCTGTGCTGAATTTGTTTTATCAGCCTGATGGTGTCCAGCGTATCGCAGGTCATGGCATCGGCATCTTCGGGGCGATGATAATCAACCTCTTTAAAAGGCAGCTTTTCCAGCTTTTGTTTTTCTTCCAAATCGTTGTAGCCTTCAACAACGCCAGTATCGGCTTGCGAGGTTACAAAATCAAATACGTTGCGCAGCACACGGCTATCCTGCCTGATATCAATGGTAGCAAAATAGCAACCAAACAGGCGTATCTTTTGAATCAGGTTTTCTACAACATCTAAAAACAGGCCGCCGTGGTCGGTTACCAGCGTGTCTTTAATGGTTTGCAGCAATTCTAATAGCTCGCCCTGCAGGTCTTTTGGGTCCGACTGATTTTCGTTAGCGTTCCTGTAAATCAATTTTTCCAGCTTGGCCATAGGCTTTTCGACCCCGCGGAAAGTGATGCGGCGTTTAAGTACCCGGTAATCGCGGTAGTAACACCTGAACAGGCGCTGCCTTAAGTACCTGGCTACCTCTTTGGTACTTTCAGTGGTAACGTTGGGGTTGCCGTCCCTATCGCCGCCTGGCCAAAAGCCCATCTCCAGCAACTGGTTGGTGGTGTCAATATCAAACTCCTCTTCCAGTTTTGATTGGATGCCCGACACGGCATAGTAAAATATGTTTTCTAAAAACCAGGTAAGGCTAATGGCCTCATCAACCGGCGTTGGCGATGTTTTGTTAAAAAACGGTGTTTTGCCCAACTGCTGTAGCAACACATCAATAGTAGGGATATCGTTAACTTTTACGGCCTCGATAAGATCTGTCATAATACCCAGCACCGTGCCCGGATAAAATTGGGTTGGGTGGGCGGTAAGTACCAGTCTTAACGAAAAATCTTTCAGTTTTTCGCTGATACTTTTCCGGGTATCATCGCTTATGGCTGCTTGTTGCAACAGGCTTTGCAGGGTACCGGTATCATCAAATTTGCCTATTTTATTAAACGACGAATCTTCAATGGCATCAAACAAAACCACCTGCCGTTCTATATATTGTATAAAACGGAACATGCGGTTAATCTGCTCGCGGTGGTCAATATCCGGTACGTATTTTTTAAAAAAACTTTCGATAATTTCTGTAGGCGATGCGTTCATGGCGGCGCCCTTTTCGCAATGCGAGCTAAAAAAGGGCAGCAAAATTCCGGTATCCTTTACCTGGTAAAACGGCAGGGTTTGGAACAAACTATTATACAACTCAAAACGGGTTACAACTTCGCTATTAAAAGTTGTTTCCCTTTGGCTGAGTTTTAAATTTAACGACATGGCACAAATAAATTGAAGGTTAAAATTGATGGGTAAAGGGCCCGCCACAATACCGGGGGTGAATTTAATTTAATTTTGGCAAAAAATAGATAATTAGTAACAAAAAAGTGGTATTAATGCCATATTTATTAAAACAATGCCAAAATATTTAATTATTGTAAATTTACAGCACATTTTGAGCATAAAAAAAGCGTAATTGAAAACATAATATCTGTTTCAACAAAAAATCAATCATAAAAGTATTCATCGTAGCTTTATTGCGGATAAAAACGGACAAAAATAATGAAATTTAACACCCGCGAAATCAACAGCTTCTTCTACAGTCAGTATTTTTCTGATGGTTTACGGATCTCGGCAGGCATCCTGCTGCCATCGCTTTTGTTATTGGAGTTTGGCAAATTTGATCTTGGGCTTACCCTGTCATTAGGGGCGTTATGCATTTGTGTTATTGATACCCCCGGCCCCGCAACCCACAAGCGCAATGCTATGGCTGTTGGCAATTTGTGCCTGCTTATTGTAGCGGTTACCACGGGTTTTGCACGCCTTAATATTTACACCCTGGGTCTCGAGATTACTTTATTCTCCTTCCTGTTCAGCATGTTTACGGTTTATGGTAACAGGGCCGCCTCGGTTGGTACGTGTAGCTTGCTTATTATGATATTTATGATGGATAAGGCCCTGGCTCCATCAGATGTATTACTATATAGTCTGCAAATACTGGCAGGGGGACTATGGTACATGTTATTTAGCCTCATCTTCTTCGGCATCCGCCCCTACCGGGCAGCCCAGCAAACCCTTGGCGAAAACGTGGCCGATATTGCCAAATTCCTGCGCATTAAAGCCGAATTTTACAACCCTGAAAGCGATATTGACGAGAATTACCGCAAACTGGTAAGCCAGCAGATACAGGTAAGCCAGCACCAGGATGCCGTGCGCGAATTGTTATTTAAAAGCCGCCTGGTGGTAAGGGAATCAACCCCATCAAGCCGCATATTGGTTTTAACATTTGTTGACCTGGTAGATATGTTTGAGCAGATTATGGCTACGCATTATGATTATTACCAGATGCGTGAAAAGTTTAAGGATACAGGCGTGTTGAACGAGATTGCCCGCATTATTCACCACATGGCCGATGAGTTGGACGATGTGGCCTATATTGTACTATCAAATACCCGCCACCGCCATGTGATGGATTTTAATGTGGAACTTGAAAAGCTGAAATTAAAAATAGATGCCATAGGTAAAGATCAGCAGGAAACCAGCACCCTGGTACTAAAAAAAGTACTCATCAACCTGCGTAACCTTACCGAAAGTATTAATAACATTTACAACTACTACAATTCAAAAACCTTATTAAAATCCACAGAGATAAAAGGCGAAGTAGAGTACTCCCAGTTTGTAACCCACCAGGATTACGCACCACATATTTTCTTTGATAATTTCACATTCGGGTCGGGCGTTTTTAAACACGCGTTACGGGTATCGCTGGTTTGTTTGGTTGGCTTTATAACAGCCAAGACCATAGCACAAGGACACCATAGTTATTGGGTATTGCTAACTATCATTGTAATATTAAAACCGGGTTTTAGCCTATCCAAACAGCGTAATTACCAAAGACTGATAGGCACCATCGGCGGCGGGGCAATTGGCATACTCATCCTGAACTTTATACCCGACAGCACCGTTCAGTTTATCCTGCTTACCATATTCATGATAGGTACATACAGTTTTCAGCGGTTAAATTATGTGGTGAGCGTTATTTTCATGACGCCTTTTGTGCTTATTTTATTTAAGTTTTTAGGGGTAGGCCTGTTAAATATTGCGCAGGAACGCATCCTGGATACCGTGATAGGCTCATCTATCGCGTTTATTGCCAGCTACCTCATTTTTCCAACCTGGGAATTTGAAGTGATTGAAGAAACCCTGCGGGATGTAGTAGCGGCCAACATTAAATACCTGATTACCATTGCCGAAAGTTTATCGGGCAAAACCATAGGAACTACCGCCTTTAAGCTGGCCCGTAAGGATATCTATGTAAAATCGGCCAACTTATCGGCCACTTTTGAGCGCATGACATCCGAGCCCAAAAGCAAGCAGCGTAATGTAAAAGAGGTGCACAAATTTGTAGTACTTAACCATATTTTATCATCATATATAGCCGTTATACAGGCCGGCCTGGTAAGAAATGCGCAGCGACCGCACCCCGATGCACTGCGGCTGCTCAAAAAAAGCATATCGGTACTTAACGAAAGCAACAAAAAACTGCACGGTCAAAGTATCGATTTTAATGTAGGCAAAACCACCTCAACCCCCGAAATTGAAAAACCCGAACTTACCGCCGACGAAAACCTGCTGAAAGAACAGCTGGGTTTCATCAACAAAATAAGCTACGATATTGCGAAGGTTACGGATAGCATCATTAGTATCGAGTAGCAAGTATCAAGTAGCAAGATTTTTTTTTAATCTAATGCACTTGTCTGAACCGAATTAAAGAATTTCCAGAATTTCTTACCTTGTTCGCCAATTTAACTCACAACTCACAACTCACAACTCACAACTCACAACTCACAACTCACAACTCACAACTCACAACTCACAACTCACAACTCACAACTCACAACTCACAACTCACAACTCACAACTCACAACTCACAACTCACAACTCACAACAC
>NZ_JBFUCY010000038.1:0-75314 GCF_056404995.1 Mucilaginibacter sp. P2_A5 | reverse complement strand
ACATTGGGCGATAGAAAACAAGCTGCATTGGACGCTTGACGTTGTCTTTCACGAAGATGCCGACAGAAAAAGGAACAAACACGCAGCCCAAAACTTTTCCCTGATCAATAAGGTAGCTTTAAATATACTTAAAAATGATCAAACGAAGAACATCAGTATCCGAAGAAAAAAGAACATTGCCGCATGGGATCTTAAATATTTACTTATGCTACTGAAATTTTAATGCGTTTGCCCTGTGTAAGGTGAGGGTGTCTTTTATGTTAGTTTTATGGAGATTTATACAACTTTTAGCTGTCTTTTTAAATTTGTTGCCCGTCCTGTTTTTTTCTCATTACAATTTGTAAGGAATGCATTACGCCGTGCGTACATTTATGTTTAGTTTCGTTTTTTTATAAACCATTACTTTAACCCGCAACACCTTTTTGTGATGAAGATAAAACTTTTACTCTCGCTTTGCCTGTGCTTTCCTGTTGCTGTGCTTTTTGCCCAAACAGCCCAAAGCTACCATGTAAAATCGCCCGATGGCAAAATTGATTTGAGCGTAACAGCCGGATCAACCATCAGCTGGTCGGCAAAGCATGAGCATACAGAAGTTATTATGCCATCAACCATATCTATGACATTGGGTGGCAACGAAGTATTAGGCAAAAACGCGGTTGTAAAATCGGCCAAAACATCGTCTGCCGATCAATATTTTAATACGCCTATTTACAAAAAAGACAAGGTTCATGACCGGTACAACCAGGTTACGATTAATTTTAAAGGCGATTTCAGCATCATTTTTCGTGCCTATGACGATGGCGTTGCGTACCGCTTTGTTACGCATAAAAAAGGCGACATTACCGTTGTTGATGAGGAAGCCAACTTTAATTTTAAGGACGATGATAAAGCTTACCTGCCCCTTGTAAACGATTTAAGAAACAAAGATAAGTGGACAACATCTTTCGAGGCCTTGTACGATAACATTAATATCTCTGCCGTTAAAAAGGATACATTGGCATTTTTACCGGTGCTGGTTGATGTTGGCACTCCGAAAAAGGCAGCTATTTTAGAGGCTGACCTGAACAACTACCCAGGTATCTATTTAACCGGTGATGGCCTGAACGGAAAAAGCCTTAAGGGTGCTTTTGCTAAATATCCTACTGTTGAACATACCGGCGGCTATGCCAATATGAATTATGTGGTTAATGGCCGGGCCAATTATATTGCCAAAACAACCGGTACGCGCAGTTTCCCCTGGCGGGTGGTGATTATAAGTACCGAAGATAAACAGTTAGCCAATAGCGATATGATGCAAAAGCTGGCCGAGCCATCGAGGCTGGCCGACCTATCGTGGATAAAACCCGGCAAGGTTGCCTGGGATTGGTGGAACGACTGGAACATCAGCCATGTAGATTTTAAGGCCGGCATTAATAACCCTACTTATAAATACTACATTGATTTTGCATCGGCCAACAAAATAGAGTATGTGGTGTTGGATGAAGGATGGTCGAACATTGTCGACCTGAACCAGATTTCGCCCGATATAAACCTACAGGAATTACTGGATTACGCCAAACAAAAAAACGTAGGCCTCATTCTGTGGGCAAGCTGGTACGCTGTTACCCGGCAAACCGATGCTGCCTTTGCCAAATTTTCTCAAATGGGCGTAAAAGGCTTCAAGATAGATTTTATAGACCGTGACGATCAAAAAATGGTATCGTCGCTTTACGAAATAGCTCAAAAAGCTGCCGACCATCACCTGATTGTTGATTACCATGGCATGTATAAGCCCAGCGGCATCCAGCGTACTTTTCCTAACATTATAAATTTTGAGGGCGTAAAAGGGTTAGAGAATGTGAAATGGGGCGTAGCCAATCACCCGAATTATGATGTAAGCATTCCGTTCATCCGCATGCTATCCGGCCCGATGGATTATACGCCCGGGGCTATGCGCAATGCAACCAAAGCAAATTACCGCCCGGTGAATGGCAACCCAATGAGCCAGGGTACACGCTGCCATCAGCTGGCCATGTACACCATATTTGAGGCGCCGCTGCAAATGATGGCCGATAATCCAACTATTTACGCAAAAGAGCAGGAAAGCACCGATTTTATTGCCGCTGTACCCACCACCTTTAACGAAACCGTTGCCCTTGATGGCAAGGTGGGTGAATATGTAGCCATCGCCCGCCGCAAAGGTACCACCTGGTATGCCGGCGCAATGAGCAACTGGGACGCCCGTGAACTAAGTATCGATTTGTCTTTTTTAGGCGACGGCAGTTATAAAGCCATCGTATTTGAGGATGGGGTAAATGCTGATAAGGATGCAACTGACTATAAACGAACTGTAATTAACGTTACCCCGAAAGACAAGTTGCCCATAAAACTGGCTCCCGGCGGCGGCTGGGCCGCAAGGTTTGAACGGGTGAATTAATATAGCCACACCACTTTTAAAGATCATAAATGCAAATACCCGTGAAAAAAACACACGGGTATTTGCATTTATGATTTATTTACTCTACAATTGTAGAGTAAATTCTAATATCGTAGAATATGAAATTAACTCCGACCGAAGAACAGCTGATGGAACTGATTTGGGAACGCAAAGAAGTGTTTTTAAAAGAGCTTATCGATAGCTATCCCGATCCCAAGCCTGCCGTTACCACCATTGCCACCTTATTGAAACGCATGCAGGACAAAGGCTTTGTAGCTTACAACCTGATGGGGAACTCCAGGCAGTATTACGCGCTGGTAAAAAAGGCTGATTATTTTTCGACCCATTTAAACGGATTGATCAAAAACTTTTTTGGCAATTCGGCTATGCAGTTCGCTTCGTTTTTTACTGCCGAAACCAACCTCACGGATACTGAATTGCAGGATTTGAAAAAAATCATCGATCAACAACTAAACAAGAAAAAATCATGACAACCTACCTGTTAAACTTTACGCTTTGCAGTGCCTTGTTGCTGCTTGCTTATGTTGCGTTCCTCAAAAACAAAACGACGTATGTTTTCAATCGGTTTTACTTGCTGTGCAGTGTTTTGTTTTCATTAATGGTTCCGCTAATTGCGATACAGTACCGGGTTGATTCCGTTTTGGAAGCCGCTTCGCCACAGATACAAGTACCCAACACGCCGGTATTCATATCATTGGCTGCAGCGCCGGCTCAAATAACGGATAATGTTAACTATATGCCATACCTGCTATTATCCGTATATTTATTAATAACAGGGACGCTGTTGTTTAGATATATAAAAAATCTATATCTAATTTACAAATCAATAGATAAAAACAATAAAGAAGTATTTAACAACGTAAAACTTGTTTTAATTAACTCAAAACAAGCACCTCACACTTTTTTAAACTTTATTTTCTTAAATCAAACCGAGTATCAGCAACAGCAAATAGACGAAGCCATACTGCACCACGAAATGGCCCATGCCCACCAACTGCATTCGGTTGATGTGATGCTGATAGAACTGGTGCAAGCCGTTTGCTGGTTTAACCCCTTCATTTTTCTGTATCGCCGGTTCATCAAACTAAACCACGAATTTTTGGCCGACGCTGCGGTATTAAATACCCATTGCAATATCACAAATTATCAAAACCTGCTTATTCACAGTTTATCGGGGCTTAAAAGCCTGGATATAACCAGTCAGTTCAACTATGCTATAACCAAAAAACGATTGATCATGATGACTAAAACCACCAACACCACCGCAGCCTGGCTTAGCCGGCTGGCCATTATCCCGGTAGCTGCAACTGCCTTTATGCTTTTCACCATTAAAACCGAGGCGCAGCAACAGCCTTCAGCCGCACCTGCATCTAAAGAAAAAGAGAAACAACCAAAACAGGAAACAACGCTGCAAAAGGCCGCGGCTAAAAAAACACCACCCGCTTTTGGCGTGCCCAACCTAAATTATCAATATACCACAAATGGCGTATCGCCGGAGTTATTAGCCGAATACAAAGCCATTGTTGATAAATACGACTCTTATTTTTCAACCGTTCTTGGTAGCCATGGGAAAAATATGGCTTCGCCGGATGGAAAGATTGTAAAGGTTTCGGATACAGACAAGGCCAGGCTGAAGGAAATTTACGGCCAAATGAGTAAAGATCAGCAGGCACAACAATTGGTAGGTTTTATGATGGGCGATGGAGGGGTGTTACCACGTACTTCGCCAACAGCCAAACAATTTAATGCTTTTAAAAATATACACATCTACGGCTTATGGATTAACAGCAAGAAAGTGGGTAACGCCGAACTTGACAACTACCAGCCAGCCGATTTTGCACAGGTATTCATCAGTAAACTATACGGCGGCGCTGCAAAAGGCAGGATTTATAAATACCAGGTTGATTTAATGACCACCGATTATTACGATACCTATCGCAAAGAAACCCTGGCGCAAACTAAAATAGCGCGACTATATTTCCGCACGCCACCCGGGGCCAGGCAAACCGGTTTAATGTTGCTTTAAATAATACAAGCGCCCCGGATTAAAAAAAGTCCGGGGCCTTTTTCATTTCACGTAAATATTTTACCCTCCGTTATCGATTTTAACTTATCCATTGTGTCATAATTTAAAGTGTCTACTTTTGCGCAGGCTTATAAATTATGATCAGAAGGATACACCGCCACGTGCGCACCGCCCGTTATATTGTTTATAAAGAAACACTGGTTGACTACAAAGAGCATCTGTGGACGTTTATAGGCTCGTTCCTGGGGATAGGCCTCATCGGTTTTTTTAGTAACCGTTATTTTAGCCCTTCAGATAATTTATTCCTCATCGGTTCTTTCGGTGCATCATCGGTATTAATTTACGGCATTGTAAATAGCCCCCTTGCACAACCCCGAAATTTAATTGGCGGGCATGTTATTTGCGCCCTTGTTGGTGTAACTATGCATAAGCTGTTGCCCCACGATGTTTGGCTTTCATCGGCCCTGGCTGTATCAATTGCTATCGTATTAATGCAAATTACCAAAACACTGCATCCGCCCGGCGGGGCTACCGCTTTGATTGCCAATATCGGTTCGGCAAAAATACAGGCATTGGGTTATCTTTATGTGCTAAGCCCGGTATTATCCGGCGCAATAGTGCTGCTGCTGGTTGCCCTGTTGGTTAACAACATTAGCAGCCACCGCAAATACCCCAACAATAAAAAATGGTATATGGTATGGCGTAGGTATCAGCGTTAAGTTACCGGCTATACCCCGGTTTCTTCTGTTAGCTTAAGCAATAAGTCCTCGTTTTTAATAAGTATGCTTTTGCCGGCTATTTCGATGATCTTTTCCTCAACCAGGTCATTAATAGTGCGAAAAAGCGATTCATATGCGGCGCCGGTAAATGCGGCCAAATCCTGCCGGCTTAGGTCGATATCAATAAATCCATCGTCGTTGATACCGAATTTGTTTTTAAGGGAGATGAGCGCCTGCGCAACCCGCCCTTTAACAGGCATATGCGCCAGGTTCCGCATCCGCTTTTCCGATTCCTGTAACTCATTGGCGAAAAAGCGCATCAGCTTTATTACAAAGCTATTATTAACGTTCAGCGTCGATTCCAGGAAATCCATGCTGATATAACAGATTATGCCAGCCTCAATAGCAGTCGCCGATACCGGATAGTAACCCGTATCGCCAAGGCCAAGGTGGCCAACAATATCGCCTTTTTTGGCAAAACGCAATATCAGCTCTTTTTCGGCATCCCATTTTTTGTGCACTTTTATTTTGCCCTCGTAAACAAAATAAATTCCTGTAACCGGGTCGCCTTCCTTAAATATTGCTTCGCCTTTTTTTACAACATAGTTTTTTCGCTGGGCCGCAATAGCCGGAATCCAGTCTTTTAAGCAGTGCATGCACAAAAAGCAGCTTTTTAAATCACAAACGTTTTTACTTTTTGCCATGTATGAATGCCCTGTTGATATTGGCAAATTGCCTTTGCGAAATTATTAAAAGTACCGGCCTTTTGGTTGCTCCCAGGTTGCCATGTTAAAAATAATTCCCAATATGGCAATAACCGACCCGCCAAATACCGGCCAGGGGAACGATTTAGCGCCATTAATGTAGATTGTCCAATTGTGCGAATCAACCGCATTAACCGTTTTTAAATTGGTAAAGGTTAAAAAACCAATAATAATGATGATAACTCCTATCGCCATTAATGCATAACTGAATTTTTTCATGTTGTTATCCGTGTAATGTTTTTGATGATTTAGATGGCAAAACTTATAATAAAATATTGCACATGCAATGTTTTATTCAATAAAAATTTATAAAAAGTCAATTTTATATTACTTTTGCAACAAAATCGACCGTTTTCTTGAGATGGCCGGCATTTCAAATATTAATCATGAAACAAAAAGAAACAGGCATCCCCATCTCGCCTTCCCTAAGCGCTATTAATGATCGCCAGGATAAATTAACCTTAACTCATATCATAAAAAAACGGTTACTATATGTTTCGGTATTATCTGTTATGGTGGCAATAGCTATCAGCATTATTGCCAAAGGCCTTATATACCTCATTAACATTGTAACCAATATTTCGTTTTATGGCATACTGGATGTGCATTTCCATAGCCCGGCGGCCAATCATTTGGGTGCATGGGTTATTGTTGTGCCGGCCATTGGCGGAATAATTGTCGGGCTAATGGCGCTGTATGGTTCAAAGGCCATCAGGGGGCATGGCATTCCCGAAGCCATGGAGCAGATACTAACCAACCAAAGCAAAATAAAACCATCCATCACTTTTTTAAAGCCCATATCATCGGCAATTGCTATTGGTACCGGCGGACCTTTTGGTGCCGAGGGGCCAATAATTGCAACCGGCGGGGCATTGGGTTCAACCCTGGGCCAGTTATTAAAAATTACCGCCAACGAGCGCAAAGTGATCCTGGCGGCAGGGGCAACAGCAGGCATGTCGGCCATATTCGGCACCCCCATAGCGGCGGTATTATTGGCTATCGAGTTGCTTTTGTTTGAGTTTTCGCCCAAATCTATTTTACCCGTTGCACTGGCCTGTATCACAGGCGCAGCGGGGCATCACCTGTTATTTGAACCAGGTCCGGTTTTTCCCATGCCCAATTTAACCGTACCTGCTAATGGGGCTTTGGCTATTTACAGCGGTATTGGCCTGTTTATCGGTTTTTTATCATTAGGGGTTACCAAAATTGTTTACTTAATTGAAGACTGGTTTGATAAGCTTCCCATTCACTGGATGTGGTGGCCCGCTTTGGGAGGCCTCGCCGTAGGTTTAATTGGTTATTTTGCGCCACATACGTTGGGTGTCGGCTACGACAATATCATCAGCATTTTATCTGGCACCATTCCGTTACTCCTTGTTTTGCGGTTGTGCTTTTTTAAATTCCTGTCATGGGCAGTTGCCCTGGGCAGCGGTACATCGGGCGGAACGCTGGCCCCATTATTAACCATTGGCGGCGCGGCAGGCGCAATTACAGGAGCGGTTATTTTAATGTTTTTTCCAAATTCGGGTATAACTATCCCAATGGCCGCGTTACTGGGCATGTCGTCAATGTTTGCCGGGGCTTCAAGGGCTTATTTAACCAGCATTACCTTCGCCCTTGAATCTACCATGCAATCAAGCGCGTTATTGCCATTATTGGGCGCCTGTACCGCATCGTACCTGGTATCTTTCGTTTTAATGGAAAACACAATAATGACCGAGAAAATTGCCCGCAGAGGGGTTGCAACACCTGTTTCATTTGAGCCCGATGTGCTGAGCAAACTATCTGTGCTTGATGTAATGAACAAAAACTTTGTTACATTAAGCGCCGAAAACACGGTTAGTGAAGTAAAAGCCCAACTGCTTGCCCACAGCTCAAACACCCATGGTTTTATTGTGCTTGATAAAAACGGTAATTACACAGGTACGGCCAATTTAGCCGATATTTATAATGACACCCTGGCCGACAAACTGACCCTCGCTAATATAGTGCATCCATCAACTTTAACTATAAACAGCAACACATCGTTGCGGCAGGCGGCCGAATTAATGGCAACGCATAGTGCAGAGCTGGTCGCGGTTACATCGGCAGAAAATAAAATCATTGGCAGCCTGTCCTGCAAAGAAATTATAGCTGCATATGGACTGCACAATAACGAGGCCGAAACAACAGCACAGCCGATATCCCTAAAAAGGCAACGGCTAAAAGTGTTAAGCAAAGGGCGAAAGCTGATGAATAGCAATACAAAAGAGCCGGGCAATTAAATGAATGCAGGATTTTGGCAGAGACGAGCGCGTACGCCCCTGCCAAAACCCTACATCAACTCCTCGATGTCTTAAATCCATCCCGCGAAATAGACCAATCAACAAATCTCGCCCTATTATTGAGCGGGTTGGTATTAAGAGCGCTACGCACTTTTGCTGCCGCAGCCACATCCTTTGCAAATATCAGCATGTAGCCCCCGCCACCGGCACCCAGTAATTTACAGCTAATAACATAATCGCTGATGCGGTTAATAATTGCCTGAGTTTCGGGCGTATTGGTGCCGCCATCCAAACGCTGGTTAAGCGCCCAGCTAATGCCCGTGGCCTTGGCTACTTGCTGCAGGTCGCCGTATTGAAAGGCCTCGTAAGTTTTAAGGGCATGTTGGTTCATTTCTTCCAGGATGCTTAAATAGCTGTTGCCATTAAGGAACATTCCTTTCACAATTTCGGCCAGGATATTTTTGGCAACCCGGGTAATCCCGGTATAATATAACAATATAGATGCCGCAGAAGCATCGGTAAAAATAAACTCAGGGGCCCAGCGCACTGTTGGCTTTTGAAAAATACCCGGGGTACTTTCCAGTAGCTTAATACCTCCAAAAACACCGCCATACTGATCCTGCCATCCGCCGCCGGTTGTTAGCATTTGCTCCAAAACCAAGGTTCGTGAGCAAATAGCATACTTGTCCCATTTCAGGTCGCAAAAATCACTTAAGGTACCCAATACGGTACTTGCCAGGATTGAGCTTGTGCCCAGGCCCGATCCCTTGGGGATGGCGGCCAGCAAAGTAAGTTCAATACCCATCCCAAAGTCCTTCAATTGCTCCGTCAGCGAACCATACCTGTTTGCTGAAAATTCAGGCCCAAAACCTGCCAGGCAAAGCGCGGCCTTGGGTATGCAAAATGCCGAACCGACTGAATTATTATAATCACATAATTGCTCGTAAGTTGTTATATCCTCCCTTACACCCAGATCAATAGATCGCAGCGTGATAACATATTCGGCAGCGGGTTTTATGAACACCTGTAGCGGGGGCTGCCCGTTTAGCTCAACAGCCAGGTTTAGTACCTTACCACCGTTAATGAGGCAGTTTGGGGGAGTGTCTGTCCACCCCCCAGCCAGGTCGAGCCTGATAGGACTGCGGCCCCAAACTATCTGATCGGACATTACATCCAACCTGGGTTCTGCAAGTTCGGCTTTAGCCGTGTCAACAATAGTTTCGGCAAGCAGGCCAAATGCTTTTGCCTCATAGGCGGCAGCCGATGGGTTATCTGAGCCCAACACCTCACTCCTGAACATCTGGTCGTGCAGGCGCGTTAGCAGCGGGGCGTCTTCGGGCAAAGCGGGCGGCAATGTTAATCCTGCTTTTTTATATATCCCGGCAGCATTTTTCAAATCAAGCTGGTAAAAAACAGATTGCTTCCAATTAGCTGCCATACTTTGCAGGTTACTTTCTAAGAAAGCTTCGCGCTGAGCGTACTGGCGGTAAAGGTTTACTTCGTCGGCAACATTGGCCGCGGCAATTAACCGCTTTCCTTTTGCCAGGTAATTAAATGGGTTATCAATCAGTCCTTGAATGATTTCGCTGTTCAAATCGGCTGCGTCAAATACAGGGTAAACAGGCTCGTTAAACCAGTCGGCATCTGTATACCCCCTATCGGCATTTATCCCACGTACAGGTAACGTGGGGTTGTAAAATCCATAAACCCTTACACACCATTCATCCTTATCGCCAACCGGTATAAAATCAAGACAGGTTTCTTCGGGCAAATCGAGCGCCCAATTATTTGCAGGAGCCCCGGTAATTATGTGCTTACAGCGCAATTTCCAGGTTTGGGCAATATGACAGTTCTCCACCCAGATAGAATTGTTCGCACTGGTAAACTCAAACCTGGTGATGGCGTTTTGGGTAAACAAGTCGGCGCTGGGCTTTATTTTATTATGCCATATCTCTTCCTGGTTTTTCACCAGGTTTTGCAATTTATCGGTCGATTCTATCAACTCGGCGCTGGTACCAAAATGGTAAAATTCGCCTTTTGGGAGCGGCACAATCGCTACTTTTAACTGGTTGATGGCATCGTCCTTCAAGGTTGGATTTTTACCCAGGGCCTGCCCAAACTCTGTGTACATATCATAAAACGACGGAATTCCGTTGGCAAATGAGTTGCTATCCTTATCCCAGCCGCTGCGCTCAAACATCAGTTCGATGGCTTTGGGGCTAAACAGCCAAACGCCGATGTCAATAAAAAACAGGTAATTTGGCTGTAACTCCTGTAGTTTTTGTGCCGTAGGTTTTTGCAGGGCAAAAGCCAGTTCTTTGGGCGAGCTTTTATGCGCAAAAAAAACACCAAAATTAGATGCTTTCTCGGGCCGCTCCCACAGGCCAAAGCAAACAATATCTGCATCCGGTATTTCGGGCAATACTCCCCCTGCGCGAATGAGCACATCGCCACTGGCTACCAGGTGATTGAGGTTTTTGGGCGCTTTGTTCAATATTTCTTCATACAGCGGTAACTGCAGGTCAATCAGCATTTGCCCAATGCGCTGGCCCCTTTTCCAGCGAAAGATGGGCATGGGTGTAAACACTTTGCCTACAGCTGCATATGCCGGCAAACGCCGGCTTTGGCCACCCGCATGGATAATCAGCCGCTTCTCTTTGCGTAACCAATTACCTATTGGGCCTGTGGTCTTCTCATCTTTACTGGCTTCGTACAATAAATTAACGGTTCCGCCACCTGAGCCAACTTTGCCCTCTTTAGGATCCGAGCTGAAGTAATAGTTTTCTTTGGCAAAATGGTGGTCGCCAAATTGTTTAAAGGCCGGGGGAATGCTTATTAGTTTTCTCATTTATGCTGGTTGAAGTCGGGATGTATGAAGATACACCCAATCAGTAAAAATCGTAACTAATAGCTTAAATGGATTCAACTATTTGAGCATATTATTCATTGTTTATTGCCTCAATAGTTGAGCCCGGCTTTACAAGTGTTCCGTTTTAAAATTAACGCTATGCCGCAGATTATGACCCGGAAAACAAATCAAGGAGGTATGCAAAATATGTTCCTTTTTGGGTGTAATTCTTATGTAACCGTCATGTAACTACAGATATGTTTTTCTAACAAAAAAGGGCCTTCAGGTTATCTAAAGGCCCTTTTTTTATGTAACAAATAGTGCTATGAAACATTTTAGGTAATGATTTCTGGCGATTAAGCCCCCTGATGTGTCAATTTTATGAGATGCCGTCTATTTCCCCCCCATCGCCGCCGTCGCCTTAAACAACGGATCAACTTTAAAGTAGGTGCCATCAGCAAAACTGATCATGTAATCTGATTTAAAGTGGGTGCTTTTTTTGTAGTAGTCGGTACTGATAATTTGAGCGCCCGATTTTTGCGCGGCGGCAAATGAGCTTTTATCGTTATTGCGGGCCTCCTCGGTGTCCGAATCGGCACGGGTGCGGATGATGTATCCTTTTTTTACCAGTGCCGTAATAGCCCGCAAATCTTTTTTAGCATTGTTCATGATGTGGATGGCGGCTTCGGGCGTGCCGGGCATAGCATCGGCAAATAATACCCTGCCTTTTAACGATGGGTGGCCGGCAATATAGGCGGCCCTTTTTTTGCCTTTTTCATCCAGGATAAATATAAACTTCCCTTTAGCTGCTTTAAGCGTTGGCCAGTTATTATGTAATACTGCTGTTTCAAGGGTTTTATATTTGCCCCGTACATCGTCGGGGGTTATTACGTATTGTTTGCCCAGGTTATCCAAAATCTCTTTATCCAAAGCGGTAAATGTGGCCGAAGTAAATTTTTCGGGGATGGTAAAGCCCGGCTTCTTCATCGGCTCATCTTTGGCATTCATGGTAATAAAAACAGGGTTATGACCGGGGTGGGCATCGCTCCATTTTTTTAGCTCCTGCAGGCAAAGTTTAAAGGTTTGGCAATTGCTGCGGTAGTCAATATCCTGTATATGAAAAACTTTAAAGCCAGGCGCTTTCATTACACCATCGGTATCAAAAGCAGGTTGGCCGGGCACCCAGTCCAACCCTTTCGGGTGGGCATATTTGCCGCCTTTGGTATCGGCATAAACATCTATCTCCAGGGCACCCAAACCTAAATCAAGCTGATCTGAAAGACTAACGTGTTCATAATCAATTTTGCTCATGCCGACAGAATCGCGCTGTTGCAAAAACTTAAACAATTTGGGGTCGATAGCCCGTTTATAGCTATTGTGCGACCCTATTACCTGGATCTTATTGATGGTAATATCATCAGGATCGTTTTTTAAAACCGCCAGTGGAAATAAAAGGCTAATAAGTAAGCCGCTAATGAGTTTCATGCTTGTATATTTAATGTTCAAATAAGGTAAATAAAACCCTTCAAAAAATAGCGAAGGGTTGAAACCCGAAGTATCCGGAGGGCCTTTTAATTCCCTCCCAACGGGAGGGGTCAATGTCATTAAGTTAAGAAAAACAGAAGGACAAATAATATCGACCTTAATTCCTTAACTTAATGACAGTGCCCCTTCCCCAAGGAAGGAATCGCACGTTTCCCCGCCTTTTTTTCGAATCTTCCGAATACCTACGGCTTCCCCCTATTGCTATATTCTTTTTTCTATCAACAAATATTAATAACCAGGGTTTTGCACCAGGTTAGGATTTGTTTTTAATTCGGTTGATGGAATGGGATATAACCTGCGGGTAGGATCGGTGTTCATTTTCAGGTCGTCCGTTTTTCCACCGGCAACCGGCAACGGGTATTCTTTTTCAAACAAACCATAACGGATCAAATCATTACGGCGCCATGCTTCCCATGAAAGCTCACGTGCACGCTCATCCAGCAAACCATCCAAATCAATTGATGAGGCTACCTGCGCATGGGCACGGGCACGCAGCTTGTTTACTAATGTAAGCGGGATTTGCACTTCGCCGTTTATGGTTGTTGGTGTTGCCCCGCGTAATATAGCTTCCGCTTTCATCAGGTAAACATCAGCCAAACGGAATACCGGTACATCATTACTGTTTAACCGGGTTGCCTGGATGATGTTAACATCTGGGTAGTATTTTAGTGAACGTACACCTTCTGATTGCGAAGTAAGCACATCGTTACCCAAATCCATAGGTTTTAACCCTGTTAAGGTTAATGTAGGAATGATGTTAATTTGTGTGTTTGGCGGAACGCCGGCAGCTCCAACAGGATAATAAACGGGCTGATTGGTAAAGCCGCCATTACCATCCGGATAATATTGCGGACCAGCCAGCCATGTTTTGGTGCGGTCGTCGCCCGGAATGTTAAAACGGTTGTAAAACTCGGGCGTGGTGCTCATGGCAATACTTAAACCTACGTTAAAGCCATATGCGTTAACCAGGTAGTAAAAGAAACCGAAACGGGTAAACTGGTTGCCCGGTATTTGCTGATCGTAAGGTACTGCAAATATGGTTTCATTAATTGCCGGGCCGTTGGTTGGCAAAAATATGTCCCTGTATTTAGCATCCAGGAAGTAGTTGGTATTGGCCTGTACGCTATCGCACATGGTTACGGTTTCCTGGTAACGGGTGGTGCCGGTATATACCCCCGAGTTGAGGTACATTTTTGCAAGCAGGGCAAACACCATACCTTTTGTTGGGTGGCCATACTGCGATACGTTTGTTGGTCCGTTATTACTTTTAGCCGGCAATAAAGGTAAAACGGCTTTAAGTTCGCTTTCAATAAACGCGTACACCTTGGCACGCGGCTGATTGGCTGGTTGTACAGTTACCGGAAAATCGGTTATGATAGGTACGTTGCCGTACAAATCCATCATAAAATAAAGATACAGCGCGCGCATTGCTCTAACCTCGGCAACTGATGACGCTTTTTTTGTAGCCGATGATGATGAAGCGTTAATTACGCTAATGATACGGTTGCAGGTGTTGATACCCCCAAAGCCCCATTGCCAAACACCTATTACGTTGGGGTGGTCAAAGGTCCAGGTGTGGTAGTGTAATTGCCTGTACTGGCCGCCGTCGTCAAAGTTGCCGTCGCGGGCAGGCAGGATAGCCTCATCGGTAGACATATCCTGCATGCGCCAGTATGGCACCGCGTAACTTGCCGACAGGTTTGAATAAATGGTACCCAGTAATGCGGTGTAATCGGCATCGGTAACCGGGAAATTTGATTTTACATATTGTGATTCAACAGGTACATCTAATTTTGTACATGAATATGTGCTCATGATCACAGCAATTGCGGCACATATTATAATTATCTTTTTCATCTTTTTTATCTCCTTCTGATTTTTTAGAATTGTGCAGTTATACCTAAGCTGAATGTGCGTGTTTTAGGATAGAAATCGCGATTATCGATACCCGGGGTTAAGCCACCGATATTAATTTCGGGATCAACGCCACGGTATTTGGTGATGATAAAAATATTATTGCCCGATGCATAAAAACGCAGGCTTTTAAAGGCCTGGATATGTGGCTTAATGGTATAACCCAAAGTAGCATTATCTAAACGCAGGTATGAACCGCTTTCCAGGAAACGATCAGAGATGAGGTAAGCATTGATATCTTTAAACGATTCGTCTAAAGTAAACGTTGGGATATTCTGCAATTTTGAGTCGGCCGGGTTGTTTAACGCGGCAAGGGTTGCGTTCAGTACCTTGTTGCCATACACACCACGTACCAGAAAGTTAAGGTCGAAGTTTTTATAGAAGAAACTGTTGCTCCAGCCGTAAATCAGTTTAGGTTGCGCATCGTATTTAATAAACTGATCGGATGTAAGTGGCTGGGTAGCAGTTATTGATCCGTCGGCCTTTTGATAGGTACTTACGCCGTTAGCGTTTTTACCTAAATAATGCCACAGGTTAAATGTACCGATAGCATAGCCCGGCTGAATGATCTGGCTGTAGTTGCCCGACTGACCCTTACCGCCTAACTGTGCTGTTTGAATAAAGTTAAGGCCAAACTGGCTGTTTGATAAACTTTGTACAACGTTTTTGTTATGCGAAACGTTGAATGAAGTACGCCAGGTAAACGCCTGTGTTTTTACGGGTACTGCGTTGATAACAATCTCGAAACCGCTGTTTTTAATTTTACCTACGTTAGCAGTATAAAATGGGTAAAAATACAATGTGGTTGACACCGGGTAAGTATAGATCAGATCGGATGTTTTCTTGATATAGTAATCAACCGAACCGGTGATACGGTTGTTCAGGATCCCGAAATCCAAACCGATGTTGGTGGTTGCTGTACTTTCCCATTTCAAATCGGGGTTATCATTACGTACCGGACCAATAGGGTTAACAATGTTACCATTGCTTAAAAATTTACCACCACCCGGAGGGACGCCGTAAATTAACCTCGCAGTAAAGGCGTCGAAGCCTAAACTGTTACCCGATACACCGTAGCCAGCCCTTAATTTCAGATCGCTGATAACCGGAATAGATTTCATGAACTCTTCGTTAATGATCTTCCATCCTGCAGAAACAGCCGGGAAGTAACCATGACGCTGGTTAATACCAAATGCCGAAGAACCATCTTCCCTCAATGACGCCTGTAATAGGTATTTGTCCGAAAACTCATACTGAGCACGTGCATAGAACGACACGAACCTTAACGTTGAAATATAGGCAGGATTAAATACTATTTGCGAAAGCTGGCTAGGGTTTGATAACGCAAGATAGTTGTAAGTTAAGGCATCGTTTGAGAAGTTTTGTGTTTGTACACCAAAACCGTCATTGTTACGATCCTGCTGATAAGAGTAACCACCCAATAATTTCAATGAGTGCTTTCCAAAAACACGATCATAATTAAAATAAGCTTCAACAACATTGCTGGTGTTAGTATAGGCACTGCGTACAGCTACGCCGTTTTGGTTAACATAGATACCAGACTGGCTTGTAGAGTACGTGTTTACGTTGTTCTGCTCTTTTTGGGTTGACCCAGATATAGTAAACTTTAACCCTTTTAATATGTCGACGGAGGCAAAACCATTGATGAGGGTTTTGTTATTTTCTGTTTTGGTGAAGTTGTTGTTAATTAAACTTAACGGGTTTAAAGGGCCGCTACCTGTACGGCTTAAGTTTTCTTTGTAAGTGCCATCGGGGTTAAAAGGGCTAACGGTTGGCAGGTAAAATAAAATACCCGATAACACCTGGCTTTGAAATATATCGTTGTTTTTGGTAACGCTGTTGGTAAGGGTGATACCCAGTTTTAAACGATCATTAAAAAAACGCTGGTTGATATAGCCTTTGTAAATAGTACGCTCAAGGCTGGTATTTCTTAGTATACCATTATTTTTCATATAGTTTACGCTTGCACCATATTCCGAATTGGTACCGGCACCGCCATATGAAAGGTTATGGTTTTGAGAATAACCTGTTCTTTCGGCAAGCTTTTGCCAATTGGTATTGGAGCCATCATCATCAGTAGGCTTGGCCAATGCTTTTACACCATTGTCGGCCAGGTATTGGCGCAGCCGATCGCCGGTAAGTACGTCGATGTTTTTTGATACGTTCTCAACAGCACCATAAGCGCTGTAAGTTAGCCTTGTTTGCCCGGCTTTGGCCCTGCGGGTAGTAACTATAATTACGCCGTTTGCAGCACGTGAACCGTAAATGGCTGTAGACGATGCATCTTTTAACACATCGATGCTTTCGATATCGGCCGGAGCAAGCAGGTCAATAGATGCGCCAGGTACGCCATCAATTACATAGAAGGGCTGCTGAGCCGCACCCTCGCGCAGGGTTGATGGTCCCCTTAAAATAGTTGCAGGCTGTTTGTTGGGGTCGCCGCTTTTGGTAATGTTTAAGCCGGCTACCTTACCTTGCAAAAGCTCGGCAGGTGTAGTTAATACCCCCTGGTTAAAGTCTTCGGCTTTTACCGATGTAATTGCGCCGGTTACATCCTTACGGCTTGCGGTGCCATAACCAATAACCACAACATCTTTTAGTTGTTTGGTATCGGTTACCAGGGTAATGTTTACAATGGTTTTTGTGCCCACGGTTACTTCTTTGGGTACCGAACCTAAAAATGTAAATTTCAAAACATCATCGGCCCCGCTAACGGTTACCTGGTAAATACCATTGCTATTGGTTGTGGTTGCTTTACTTGTACTTTTAACGGTTACCACTACACCTGGCAGGGGTGTATTGGTTTCGTCGGTAACGGTACCGCGTATGGTGGTGCTTTGCTGCGCGCGAACGCTTGCCGAGGCTATCAGCATAAAAAGCAGCAGCATGGCCGCTTGCCTTGCGTGGTAAAATAGCCTTAAAATGAATCTGTAGTTTTTTTTCATAGTGTTGATTTAATTTTATACCCTTTTGTGTAAGATGATTACCGGCCCAAAGAATATTAGCCGATGATATTTTTGTGCAAAAAAACGCTTATGTTGTTAGCATGAGATAAAATTGCTGTTAACTTATCGGCAAACAGAGGCCAGGTAAATAATTGGTTGTGCAAGCAAAATAAATGAATTTATAGCTAATTTTTAGAGAAATGCAAAAAATACAAGCATTTTGCAAGTGGCCGGGATTAACTAATGATTAACAATGCTTTAAAAGATTTTTAACGGGTGTAAATGTTACACTAAATTAAGCCGGGAAGATGGTGGTGGATGCCATAAAAACAAAGAAGCGGCAACTCCAAAGCCAGCCACAGCAACGGGTTCGTCACATTTTTTGGATGGTTTATCACATTTTAATAATTGGACAAAATAGCTTTTGTACCATTGCAGCAGTAAACACATACCTTAAATCACAAAAACAATGAACAACATTATAAACACAAGATTAAAAACAGATGTAGCCCGGTTAGAATTTTGGATAGTTACTGCAATTATTGTGGCGGCGCTGGTACTGGGCGTAATTGATGTTCACAAGGCCAACCTAGCAACCAGTGTTTCATTTAATACTACTGTAAATGGGTTTACCGTCGACTCCGGTGCTTTTCAAAGCAATCCCGTAGTAGCTGTTTTATTTAATTACGTCATCATTTTTATAAGCTACCTGCTGCTTTGCTTTTATGTTGCGCCCGCCTTTGAACATCAGGACAATTCGGCCTCCAACTCCTTATTTGTATTTGTTTTTATTGCTATTTGCTTCACAATCGGCATTATCGATCTGTATTTTGCTACCCTGCTTGCTTTAAAAATATTGATCATTTTTTTTAACCGCAATAAGCAAAATGCAGCAAATGCTTTATATTATGAAACAGCCCTGCTCACCGCCTTGTGGATATTGATGATGGTCGGGATGTTTTATATATCCACACCTACCTGGATGAAGTTTTTTATTTTGTACGATGTGCCTTCATTAATGATAACCTATTTATACGCGGTACATCGGGTAATACCCAAACTATCGTTAAAAAGGCACCGGTTTTTATCGTACATGGGCCGTATGCTGCTGCTAAACCTCCTGTCGACAATTGTTTTATCAGCAATGTGCGCAGCGCTTGTTAGTAACAGGCAGACGACAAGCGGAATACCTGACGAAATGATAAACCAGCTAAAAAACATTTCGGCTATTCATGGGATGGATGACCAATCGGTGCCAATCATAATCGTAAGTAACTTTTTTATCCAATTGATAGTTGTTTTACCATATGCCTGGAATACCTACAAAAGGCGCAACGCTAAAAAAGACGAAGAAATCAAAGCCCTTAAAACCGAATTGGGCCAATCCGACGCCAACCTTAACTTTTTAAAATCACAAATTAACCCGCACTTTTTATTCAACGCCCTAAATACGCTGTATGGCACCGCCCTGCAGGAAAATGCCGGGCGTACCAGCGAAGGCATTCAAAAACTGGGCGATATGATGCGTTTTATGCTGGAAGAAAACGTACGCGACAAAATCCTGCTATCGCGGGATATCGACTATCTTAAAAACTACATCCTGCTGCAAAAACTGCGTACCTCTGCTTCATCATCTATCATCATTGAAACCCAGATTGAAGACTACCAGGGCACGCTAACAATAGCCCCTATGCTGCTGATCCCTTTTGTGGAGAATGCATTTAAACATGGCATAAGCCTGCAAAACCCATCGCACATAAAGGTTACCCTGCAAACCGATGGTAACACGCTTTACTTTGATGTGCACAACAGCATCCACATTCGCCACGATAACGACCCCGAAAAAGGGCAAAGCGGCATCGGGCTCGATAACGTGAAACAAAGGCTCACACTGCTTTATCCCAACCGGCACGATTTGGTTATCCGTGAAAATGCCAAAGAGTTTTTTATCCATTTGACGGTGCAACTGGTGTGAAGTCAAGAGTTCTAAGCCTTAAGTTCTAAGTCTAAAGTTTTTTTTTCTTTTGACTTAGAACTTAAGACTTTGGGCTAAAGAATATCCGTCAATTTATCGTTGACACGACACTATATAGGATCTATTAATTAATTTCACATATATTCTTTTATCAATAGAATCAATGACTTAGCTTTAAGCCTTGTGCATTCTGCTTTTAGCTTCTATATAATTAAATTTAAAGAATGATAGCTATTGCCATTGATGATGAACCCATAGCGCTTGACGTGGTGAAATCGCACGCGGCCAAAGTGCCCTTTATCGAACTGAAGGAAACATTTACCAACGCATTTGACGCACTTACCTACCTGCAAAAAAATAAAACAGATTTACTATTCCTTGATATTAAAATGCCCGACATCAGCGGAATTGATTTTTTAGGCAGCATCACCAACCCGCCGATGGTTATTTTTACCACCGCATACTCTGAACATGCTGTAAAAAGTTTTGAGCTGGATGCCATTGATTACCTGCTGAAACCGTTTTCGCTGCCGCGCTTTTTAAAAGCCTGCAATAAAGCCCATGAGCTGTATGCATTACGCAGCAAACTCGGCAACGCCGACGAGACGGCCTCTGTATTTATAAAAGACGGTTATGAGCAAATTAAAGTTAAGCTGGATGAGATCCTGTTTATTGAGGCCGCCGGCAACTATACCAAAATATACCTGCTGGGCGGCAGCTCATTAAGCACCCGGATAACTATTACAGATATGCTGTTAATGCTGCCTGCCAAAAAGTTTATCCGTACGCACCGGGCCTTTATAGTAGCCCGCGATAAAATCAGCAGGTTTGACAGGGGCCAGATTAATATCAACGAGCATAGCATACCCATTGGGGCTACTTATGACGTATTCCGTTCTTTGTCGTCCTGAGTTGCAAAACTTTCTGCGGGGAACGAAGCAATCGCGAACTATACAGGGTGGACCTGCACAGTTCGCAATTGCCGCGCTGCGGCTATAATGACAGATTATAAGCTACTGATTATCCGGTATCTTTTTTAGGTTTTTCAACGTAGAGACGCATAATTGCGTCTCCCGCGTGCAAATCACGCATGCAAATTGATCTTGCAATTCGGCCTTGCAGATCCAGAATGTCCTGCGGGAGACGCAATTATGCGTATCTACAATGACTCGCAGGAATCTCATTACTATTTTTTGCAGGTAGGCTGGCGGTTCCTCGCAATGACAAAGTTATTGTGATGTTCTAAAACCAACACCCCATCCCCATTTTTTTAGGTTCCCTGATGGATACCCGCAATAACCTGGCTATTAGGCCCCTAAAATCAAAACATCATCTGCACATCTGAAATCTGGAATCTGCACATCTTACTTCAACCCCTCTATCTCCTTTAACGTCTTTGGCAAATATTTACCCAGCAAGTGGCTGCCGGTATCGGTTATCAAAAAGTTATCCTCGATACGGATGCCGCCGAAATCGCGGTAGGTGTTCAGTACATCATAGTTGATGAAGTCGGTGTATTTGTTTTCGGCCTGCCAGCGGTCGATGAGTTCGGGGATGATGTAGATGCCGGGCTCAATGGTGAGTACGTAGCCGGCTTCCAGTTCGCGGCCCAGGCGCAGGGATTTGAGGCCGAAAACGGTGGTTTCTTTTTTAAGCGTATCGGTATAGCCTACGTAGGGTTCGCCAAGGTCTTCCATATCGTGGGTATCCATGCCCAGCATGTGGCCCAGTCCGCACTGAAAAAACATGGTATGCGCGCCGGCGGCAACGGCTTCGGCGGCATCGCCCTTCATGATGCCGGCCTGGCTTAGGCCTTCCACCAGTTTCTGGCAGGCGGCCAGGTGAATGTCTTTATAACGTACACCTGGTTTCAGCATGCTGATGGCATGGTCCATGGAGTTAAGCACCACTTCGTATAGTTCGGCCTGGCGGGTGGTAAACTGTTGGCCCACGGGAACGGTGCGGGTAAGGTCGCCGCCGTAGTGCATGGCGTTTTCGGCGCCGATGTCGCACAGCAGCATCTGGCCGTCCTGCAGGGTGTGGCCGTAGTAATGGGTGTGCAGGGTTTCGCCGCGGGGCGTAATAATGGCCGGGTAACCCAGGCGCGAGTCGGCCGCAATGGCTACCTCGTTGGCTTTGGCTACCAGCTCGTAGCCCTTAATGCCGGGGCGGGTGTTTTTGATAACGGCCAGCTGCATATCTACACTAATGGATACCGCTTTTTCCATTTCTGCGATTTCCAATGGGGTTTTAATCACCCGCTGGGCAATTACGGCTTTGATGAGTTTTACCGAAACATGATCGGCCACATCCTGCAGGCTCACATTGAGCCAGGCGGCCAGTTTAATTTTATTTTCGGGGCGGTAAGGCGGCAGTATATGCACCTTGCGCCCGGTAGTTTGCGCTTTGTGGATGTAGTGGCTAATATCGTTGTACGGGCGGGTTTGGGTAACGCCAACCATGGCAGCCATTTCGCTCACGGTAGGCAGTACGCCTGTCCAGATAATGTCGTCGATGCTCAGCTCGTTGCCGAAGATCACAGCCTCGCCGGTGTCTGTGTCAATAACGGCGGCCAGCCCGGCAACATCCAGCCCGAAGTAATACAGAAAACTGCTATCCTGGCGGTAGCTAAAATGGTTATCCTTATAGTTCATGCTGCTTTCCTCGTTGCCCAGCAGCACAATAAGGCCATCGTTGGCCATGCTTTGGGTTAACACCTGCCGCCTATCGGCATAAACCTGCTTATCGAATAGTTGAAGATCCATGCCGCAAATATAAGCCCCCTAACCCTATGTAGTTAATTAAAGAAAAGTAAAAATAATATCGAATAATGAATTTCGAATTTCCAACGCAGAAGTTTCCCCTTCATTATTCGACATTGGGAGTTCGGTGCTCGATATTGAAAATAAGTTCGGATTTTACGACTTATGAAAGCCGCCGATGTTTGAAAGCGGAGTTTTTATTGGAAATTTTTTAACAAAAGTGGGGTACTTTTTAAAGTGATAAAAAGTGTTAATTTTTGTAATATTTTTATCGAAATAATAGCAGGTTTGTACGTGTTTTTTGCTATTTTTAGCTATAAAAATGTGCTTTTTTTGTGTAAAAAACGCACTTTAAGAAGTTTGAGGGAAATCATCGGCAATCCAGCTGCTTACGATTTTTGCAGACAGTAAACAAAGCGGTATCCCGCCGCCCGGATGGACACTCCCCCCGCAAAAATACAGGTTTTTGATTTTGCCCGATTTATTGGCATGCCGCAAAAATGCCGCGAACCGGCTGTTGCTGCTGGTGCCATACAACGAGCCCTGGTAGGATGAGGTTTTGCTCTCAATCCGCCGCGGATCGAGCATGGTTTCGGAAACAATGAGGCTTTCGATATCGTCGCCTAAAATGCGGGTGAGTTTCTTGAGGATGTTTTCGCGGGCGGTGGCAACCAGGATATCCCATTCCTGCCCCACATTGGCCGGCACGTTAATCATAGTAAACCAGTTTTCGCAGCCGGCGGGGGCATCATCAGGCTTGTATTTCGAGCTGATATTGAGGTAGATAGTAGGATCGTGGAAGATGTCTTTATCCTGCCAGATATGGTCAAACTCGGCCTTGTAATCGGTACTGAAAAAGATGTTGTGCAGGTCAAGCTCGGGGAACCGCCTGCTGATGCCCCAGTAAAATATCAGCGCCGAGCTACTGCGCTCCTGGCTTAGGATTTTCCGGGGGAATAGTTTGGGATGGGCCTTTAGTAGCCTGTGGTAGGTGAACCATACATCCATGTTGGATATGATGATGTCCCCGCTGATTGCCCCTTCTTTAACCTTAATACCTATTGCCTTGCCGCCCTGCAAAACCACCTCATCCACAGCCGATTGGTAGTGGAACTTAACGCCCAATGATTCAGCCAGCTCAACCAAACTGCCGGTGATGTTGTACATACCCCCCTTAGGAAAATAGGCGCCAAAGTGATGCTCTAAATGCGGTATTACGTTCAGTGTTGCCGGGGCAGCATAAGGGTTTGATCCGTTATAGGTGGCATACCTGTCGTAAAACTGCACCAGCCGGTCGTCCTTAAAAAAACCTTCATTGGCCTTGTGCATGGTACGGAAGGCGTCGATTTTGGCAAAGTCTAAAGTGGATTTTACGGTATCGCGGCGCAAAAACGTTTTAAGCCGGTGCAGCGACCGTTCCAGGAAAACGTGGCTGGTAATGTCATAAATAGCCGCGCTATTGGCCAGGTATTTTTCAACCGATGCAACAGGCTCGCCGGTAATACTATTTATCCCGGCGGTAAATTGCTCAGTATCAGCGCAAGCGTCTAGTTGGGTTCCATCCTCATAAAAGTACCGGCAAACGTTATCCAGCTTTTGGTAGCTAAAAAAATCTTCAGGTTTTTTACCGGCGAGGGTAAATAACTCATCCACATACTGCGGCATGGTAAACAGGCTCGGCCCGGCATCAAAGCGAAAGCCGTCCTGTTCAAATTCAGATAGTTTACCGCCGGGATAGCTGTTTGCTTCAAAAACTTCAACCTCGTGTCCCTGCACCGCAAGCCTTATCGCTGTCGCGATGCCTGCTATGCCGGAGCCGATGATTAAAACTTTCATTTCACACGAATGTCACTAATTTATTTTGACACGAATCTCACCAATTGAATCGAATTTCACGAATCTTAAATAGACACTAACTTCACGAATGGGGCGAATAAGCGCGAACCCTTTATATGTGCAAATTAATTGATTATCAAATTTATAAAGCAGATTGGTGAAATTCCATTAAATCTGTGAAATTCGTATTTATCGTAATCCCAATCCGGGGTCGTTATTTAATATATACTTACCATCGGCAAAACCGGGCATCTGGTATGGGTTGTTGCTTACCAGGAAGGGCCCGTCCAGGTCAACCCAATCGCATTGGGGGGCAAGGGCTAAACCGGCCAGTGCCGCGCAACTGGTTTCGGTCATACAACCTATCATGATTTGCAGGCCCAGTTCACGTGCTTTGGTTATCATTCGTTTGGCTTCGTGCATCCCTGCCGATTTCATGAGTTTGATGTTGATGCCGGTGTACACGCCTTTGGCTTTCTCCACATCCTCAAAGCGCTGTACGGCCTCATCACCAATAATGGGGATGGGGCTGCGCTCTGTGAGCCAGGCATTGCTGTCGGGGTCGGTTTTTAGCATGGGTTGCTCTATCAGCTGCACGCCTTGTTCCTGCAGCCAGTAGGTCATGTCAAGGCTTTGCTGTAAATCTGTCCAGCCCTGGTTGGCATCAACATATAATGGCACACCCGTAACCGAGCGAATGGTACCTATCAGTTCTTTATCTGTATCGCGCCCAAGCTTTACCTTTATCACTTTAAAACCTTCGGCCTCTTTTACTTTTTTGATGATCATTTCGGGCGTATCAATGCCGATGGTAAAGCTGGTTACAGGCATCAGGGCAGGGTTACTACCCAAAAGCTGCCAGCAAGGCTGGCCTTTAATTTTGCCATCCAGGTCATGCAGGGCAATGTCAATGGCTGCTTTTATAGCAGGATTACCGGGAGCTATGCTATCTAAATAACTGATTATCGACCCAAAATCAAATGGATAACTAAACCGGCCAATATCCACTTTACTTAAAAACTCCGTAGCGCTCTGATAACTTTCGCCCATGTAGGGCACCATTGATGCTTCGCCGTAACCGGTAAAGCCTTCATGTTTTAGCTGCACCAGCATAACCGGGGTTGTAGTGCGCGAAAACTTGGCTATGGTAAAAGCGTGTCTAAGTTGTAACTCGAAGGGTTGATATGTCAGTTCCATGTTAAAAACCAAAGCTAAAAGTTTAGAATGAATTTCGTGCTTATCTTTGCGGCCATGCCGGCACAAATTTATTCACCGTTTCAGCGTTTTAATTTCAGTAACAGCAAATGTTTCCTTACGGGCGAGGCTTTAAATTCTGAAGAAGAAAAGATACAGGTTTTTCCGCAATGGCTCATGAGCCGTTATAACCTGGAAGACCAGCCTTTTAAGCTGCTCGACGAAAGCATGGCCACCTACAAGGACCTAAAACTCCCTTGCAGTGCCGCCATAAACGAACAATATTTGGAACCGCTGGAGGCCGAAATAGCCGCCGCGTTTGAAACGGGCTATGAAGCCGTAAAAAAGCTTGACGAATTCAAGCTTTTTCAATGGGCAGGCAAATTGCTGTACGGGATAATTTTTAACGAAATACAGGCCGGTATTCGCCAGCAGCATGCGCAGGGCGAAGAGTTTAATATTTCGCAGGCCATTATTCACCGGTTCAGCAACCTGCACCTAATGCTGCAAACGCTTAACCTGCCTATTGAACTAGACGGCTTTAAACCCTACAGCATCGCTTTGTTTAAGGTTGACAATGCCGACAATGTGTTTGGCTATCGCGATGAAATCAACACGCTAACATTCTCGCTGCGGATAAAAGACTTTGGATTGGTAATATGCCTGCAGGATAATGGCTCAAATGGCCGCTATCACCAGGAAATGCTGGATAAAATAGCAGAGCAACCCCTGCACCCAATCCAGTTTGAAGAAGTGAATGCCCGTTTTTTTTATTCGGCATACCTGTTTAACCGCCTGCCCGAGTACGAGGTAATGCCCGTTGGCGATACCATTTACATAGAAGCCGCCCCCTTACGCGGCACCAGCAGCAAACCCTTGTTTGACGACTGGATGAACAAAACCTACGGCCAGGTGCTGGAAAACTTTTGGAAAAACTGGGGCTTTTTACTGTTAGAGATCATCAAAAACCCCAATGCCCCTATGAGCTTCCTGTTTAATACCAATGGCGATTTTGTTAGTGCAGCAACGATTGAACTTTCCCGGTAACCTGGTGGAGAAATTCTGATAATACCGGCGGGTTTAATAAAAACGTGATGAGTAAGCCTGCCAATGCACCGAATAAGTGGGCATCGTGGTTAATGTTATCACGGCTATATTTGGATGCATAGCTGCAATACACCAGGTATAAAATGCCAAATACAAATGCCGGCACCCTGAAAGGTAAAATAAGCAGCCCCATTTGGGCTAACGGATAATATAATATAAAACCAAATATCACTGCGCTTATGGCCCCCGAAGCGCCAAGACTATAATAGCTATAGTTTTCTTTATGTTTTATTACCGATGGCATATCGCTTAAAATAAGGCTTACCATATATAACATACCAAATTGCCAATGCCCAATGGTTTGCTCCAGCGTGAAAGCAAAAAAATAAAACGATAGCATATTAAACACCAGGTGCATCACATCCTTATGGATAAAGCCACTGGTTATAATAGTGTAAACATAATGCCCGCGCGAAACATTATAGGGGTGCAGCATTAATTTTCCATACAAATTCTGATTGTAAAACGCCATTATAGAAACAATCAGGGTTATAGCAAATATCAAAGATGCTACAGGTGTTGCGATAAGGTAATCCATTTATTTAAGGTCGAGTTTAGTATCGTTTAAAATGCGGCCCACGGGGTAACGCATGTACGTTTTTTCGAACCAGGGCGAGTTTTTATATACAAAAAACAGCTGCGCCTGGGCACTGCTTGCTAATTGCGGGTCTTTTACTTTGGCATCATCCAGTTTCCGTTTCAGGGCAGGGTCTTGTTTTAGCAAACCGGCGGCTTTATCTTCAAAAACATAGTCAGAAAAGTATTCCTTCTCGCCCAGCATCGAATCAAAAAAGTTCCAGGCAAAAAATGAATCAACGCCCTGGGGCTCCAAAGTTTCCACAATATACCGGTTAATAGCCTGGTTGGTATATACAACGTAATCGCCGGCATAAAATTTTACTGCCATATCAACCGGGTTTAATTGTACGCTGCTATGGAGGTAATGGCCTTCAAACGGGCGTGTTGGTGTTTTAATATCGCCCAAATAATACATCTGCAGGTTTAATGTGGTATCATGCGCCAGTTGCTGCATTTTTACACCATTCTGCTTAAACAAATCAATTACTTTGCCCCATGCCTGTGGTATTACATAAGCAAGCGGCTTATCGGCGGTTACTGTTGCTTTGTAGGTGTTGTAAAATTTGATGACTTTGGTATAAGGCTTATTCCTGTCATAATACAAGCGTTTCAGCCCGCTTACATCGCTGGTTTTGTAGCCTGCCTCGTATCCTTTAAAGGTAATGGTATCCACGGCTTTCATATCCACCTCCCATTTTAACGGGAATGTTTTTTGGCTGATAACTGCCGCATCGGCTTTTTTCTTCAAATCGCCTATCAGTTTGGCATCACGCTGGTTTATATCAATCAAATGCTGCATAAAATCATAAGTGGCATATACCCGTTTATCAAATGGTTTAAGCATATGTGTTTCGGTAATATAGCTGATGATGTTATGCTGGGCAGTAAAGCCGGTTGCAAAACGGGGCGTTTCTAAAAAACTCACGATACCCGAGTCTGGCAGGCCTTCTTCACCCGCGCCATAAGGAATCATCTCATAACCGCTTTTTTTCATGTGGCTATACAGGTATGGCGTCATTGTTTTGGCAGTATAATCGGCCAGTATAGGGTTTTGCTTGTCTTTCTGGGTTTCTATCAGTGTCATCACATACTGATAGTCGGCGCCATCGCTGGTGTGGTTGTCTAAAAACACTTCGGGTTTCCAGGTGGTTAATATCTGTGTAAAAGCAAGCGCATTGCGGCTATCCGCTTTTATAAAATCGCGGTTCAAATCCAGGTTGCGGTAATTACCCCTGAAACCATATGCAACCGGCCCGTTTTGGCTTACACGGCTTTGGCCGCGGTTAAGGTTGCCATCAATATTGTATAATGCTACCAGGCAAATCACTACATCCTTTGGCAACTGGTTCTTTTTAAGCAGATCGCGCACCAGCATCATGCTGGCATCAATACCCTCCGGCTCGCCGGGGTGAATACCGTTGTTGATTAGCAAAACGCGTTTATCCTGTTTTTTTATTTGCGCGGGATCGAAAACACCGTTTTTTGAAAGCACGATCAATGTTAATGGCTTGCCCACATCGGTAGTGCCATAATTGATCATTTTCATTTGCCTGGGATACAGTTTATTTACCTTTTGATAGTAGCTAATAACTTCGGCATAAGTAGCCGTGTAATTTTTATCCTTGCTTAATTCAAAAGGGGTCAACTGTGCTTTTGCGCTTATCCCAATAAAAAAAAGAAGTATGGCTGATAAAAATGATTTCATGAAATTGCTTTTTTCCAAAGATAGGTGGGAAGAGTTAAGAATCAAGAGTCAAGAGTCAAGAATCAAGACAGCTGCAAAACACTTGCTGTTATGTTAAATCCGAGAGTTCTGCCTGAACTTTTTTAGGCAGGCTTTTTACCACCTGTTCATAGGAATGATCAATCATTTCGCAAAGCTGTTTGCGGGTTAATGAGCCATCCATATAAACTGTGTTCCATAGTTTTTTATTCATATGATAGCCGGGAATTACCTCCGGATAACGCTCGCGCAATTCAATGGCAAGTTCGGGATCGCATTTTACGTTGAAGCGGTTGCCATTGGTTAACCCTATAAGCAGGTATATTTTTTCGGCAACTTTAAACACAAGGGTCTCCTCGCCAAAAGGGAAGCCTTCGGTTGTACCTGGTTTTTGCAGGCAATAATCACGTAATTCTTCTACGTTCAATAGCCAAACCTCCTTATCGGTTTGTTATAAGATGTTCTTGGCAAGAATGAAAATTCAAAATTGTATTTGACACCTATTGTAACATAGGTATACTGATCTGTTGCGTTATTTTTATATTTATTTACCGGATCATTGTATCCGTCAATACCTTCGCCATAAGCATAATAATGTTGTATTCCTATGTCAATTCCCCACAAGGGTATTGATTCATCGCCCCCGTAAATCTTAAATTCGTACCCTAATCTTATCGGCACCATTAGATTGACGCTTGAGTTTTTACCCTGAAAACCTTCAGTATCACCAATCGCGGCATTAGCCAAAATCTGATTGGTACGTTGAATATCTGTCATTTTATTAAACACAAAGCCCAATCCGGTACCGATGTAAAAACCTTTGATACGGTCTAAAAACCAGCTGTCTGCGTAGTCGATAATCTCACCTGCCTGTAAATCTCCGTGAATATTTAATGAAAGATAATTGTTATTGAAAATCCGGCCCGACTTATCAACAGCCGGATTACGGCTGCCTCCTGAAAACGTACCTTTTTGTAGTTCAAGAGCAATTGGTAAATATGGGCTAAAGTTATACACAAATGCAGCACTAAACGCCGGGTGGAAATCTTGTTTGTTTAAATCAGCTTCGGCCTTTCCATAACTCCCACTAATAGAAAAGCCAACCTGGTTATAATTGTAATAGGTTTGCGCTTTTGCGGCAACCGTAGCGAGAGTCAAAACAAAAAAAAGAATATATTTTTTCAATGTTAATTTTTATCAATATTTACAAAAGCACATGCCGGTTTACAAACGGCCCGAAAATTTCACTAATATAGCTTATGAGTTTTAATTCCCCGCTAAGTTTTACAGTGACCGACCGCTTTTTACGGTACGTTGCCATTGATACGCAATCAGACCCCACTTCGGTTACGTTTCCATCAACAGAAAAGCAAAAAAACTTAAGCCGCCTATTGGTTGATGAGTTGCTGGCTATGGGTGTACATGACGCCCACCTGGATGAATTTGGCTATGTATACGCAACTATTCCATCAAATACCAGTAAACAGGTGCCCGTAATTTGCTTTTGCTCGCACGTGGATACAGCGCCCGATTGCAGCGGCGCCAATGTAAAACCCATTGTACATAAAAACTACCAGGGACAGGATATTATACTTCCCGACGATAACACGCAGGTTATTAAACTAGCCGATCATCCCGACCTTAAAAATCAATTGGGACATGATGTTATAACGGCCAGCGGAACAACCCTGCTGGGTGCCGATAACAAAGCCGGTGTTGCCGAAATTATGGATGCCTGTTACCAGCTTTTAAATCATCCCGAAATAAAGCACGGTAATATCCGTATATTGTTTACCCCCGACGAAGAAGTTGGACATGGGGTAGAACATGTTGACATTGCCAAACTTGGCGCTTATGCCGCCTATACCATTGATGGCGAAAGCGCGGGTAACATGGAAAATGAAACCTTTAGCGCAGATGGTGCCCGGCTGATTATACAGGGCGTAAGCGCCCACCCCGGCTTTGCGAAGGGCAAAATGGAAAGCGCCATAAAAATAGCCGGTGAAATTATAGCGGCTTTGCCAAATGAACTATCGCCAGAGCACACGGAAGCACTGCAGGGCTTTGTACACCCGGTGAGTATAGAAGGGCATGTAGAAACAGCCGGCATTGATTTTATTATCCGCGACTTTGACGAGGATAACCTGAAAAGCCATGCAGATGTGATCCGTAAAACAGCCAACGAGGTTTTAAAGCGGTACCCGAATTCTGCCTATACCTTAACCGTCAGCCAGCAGTACCGCAATATGAAAAATGCGCTGGAGCAGCATCCCGAAATTGTTGCCAACGCCATGGAAGCGATAAACCGTACGGGCTTAACAGCCAAATTATGCAGCATAAGGGGCGGTACCGATGGCTCGAGATTATCATTCATGGGCCTGCCCTGTCCCAATATTTTTGCCGGCGAGCACGCGTTTCACAGCAAGCAGGAATGGGTATCGGTGCAGGATATGCAAAAGGCGGTTGAAACCATTTTGCATCTTTGTATGATATGGGAAGAAAAAGCATAGTAAAGCTTAATGCGTAAAGCAGAAAGCTCAAAGCCAGTCAACTTATTTGAGAATAACAGAAATATAAAAAATGTATACTATAAGGAAAGCAACAGTTAACGATATTGATACCATACTGTACATAGCCGATACCACCTGGTGGGCAACCTACGGGGCCATATTGGAGCGCGAGCAAATTGAATTTATGCTGGCCGAGATTTATTCGGCAGAAAAAATAGAGAAACAAATAGCCGGGGCCTTGCAAACCTACCTGTTACTGGAAGAAGAGGGCACGCCCGTGGCCTTTGCAGGTTACTCGCCCCGCGATGAAAATCCTGACATCTATAAGTTGCATAAATTATACTGCCTGCCCCAAACGCAGGGTAAAGGTTACGGCAAAATATTGATAAACGAAGTAGCCAACAAGACAAGGGAAGCGGGCAAAGAAATTCTCGAGCTCAACGTAAACCGGTATAACCAGGCCAAATCATTTTATGAAAAAATGGGCTTTGCAGTTGCCTACGAAGAAGACATCGCCATTGGCCCTTACTGGATGAATGATTACGTGATGCGAAAGGAACTGTGAGGGGCGATAGTGCCAGTCGCCTTTAGCGAAAAAACAACCTGTCGCAAATCGCCCTTAAATTGTCCATATTGCCCCGGCCGGATAATATTGTGCCTGCCGATATTTGATTATCAATTAATACAGTATTATGGATACTCAAACAATCACAACAACAGAGAATAATTTACCGAAACCTTTAACTATTTTGCTTGAATCGACAGTTGATGAATTGATGCAGGCTATAGCATTAGTAAAAGCAGGAGATTTTAATCGTGCGCCACAGGCCGGGTCATGGACGCCGGCGCAACAATTGGAGCATTTACGACTTTCGGTACAGGGCGCGGTTGCAACGTTAAATGGCCCGGCAAAAGTTACGACACGCAGCCCCGATCAATTTGTCGACGTCATAAAAGGGATTTTTTTAGATTTTGAAGCCAAATATGCCGCAGCAACCTCGTTAATACCCGATGACAAGGACTATGATAAAACCTTGCTGACAAATGAACTGGTATCAATTTTTGATACGTTAAAAGAGATCATTCGAAATCAAGACCTGACGGGTACCTGCCTTGAACCCGAATTTCCGGGAATAGGTTTGCTGACACGGCTGGAATGGGCGGCAGTAGCCAATTACCATACCTACAGGCATGTGCAACAGTTGAAAGCAATTGCACAGGGCTTCGCTTCGTCAGCTGGAAGCTGACACTACGATTAGCACGGGCTGGAAGCCCGCGGCAGCTATATAAAAAGAGCGATGAAGTATAACCCTCATCGCTCTTATATTTAAATCCGAAATCGAAATTCCGAAATCCGAAATCAAAATTATATCAGCAATCTAACCGGTTCTTCCAATAACGATTTTAACGTTTGCAGGAAGGCTGCAGCCGTAGCGCCATCAACCACACGGTGATCTGCACTCAGGGTAACCTTCATTACGTTACCTGGTACCACAGCCCCGTTTTTAACAACCGGAACTGCCTGGATGCCGCTGACAGCAAGAATACAAGCGTTTGGTGTGTTAATAATAGCGGTAAACTCATCAACACCAAACATACCAAGATTTGATATGGTGAAGGTTGAGCCTTCCATTTCGGCAGGTTGTAATTTTTTAGATTTTGCTTTGCCTGCAAAGTCTTTTACCTCAACCGAGATATGGCTTAATGATTTACCATCGGCAAATTTGATAACAGGTACCAACAAGCCCTCATCAACAGCAACGGCAACACCAATATGAATATGCTCGTTTGTGCGGATTTTATCGCCCAGGAATGATGAATTAATCGCAGGGTGTTGTTTTAAGGCAACAGCACAGGCTTTTAATACAAAATCATTAAACGATATTTTAACCGGGGCAACATCATTAATACGGGTACGGGCTGCGATGGCCTGATCCATATCAATGCTCATGGTTACATAGAAATGCGGAGCGGTAAACAAGCTTTCGCTTAAGCGGCGGCTAATGGCCTTGCGCATTTGCGTAACTGCCCTTTCGGTAAATTTCTCTTCGCCGGTATAGGTTGGTAATACTATAGGCGCTTTTGCCGGAGCAGCAGATGCCGATGCCGGAGCAGCAGCCAGTGTTGGCTCAGCAACCGGTTTGGCAGCTGGTGTATATTCTTCAACATCTTTTTTAATAATACGGCCGCCTTCTGCGCTGCCTTTTACATCATTAAGGTTGATACCTTTATCTTTTGCTATTTTGCGTGCAAGTGGCGATGCCTTAACGCGGCTGTCATCAGCAGATGTTGATGAAGAGGCAGGCGCGGCATCAGCAGTTTCGGTTTTGGCTTCAGGAGCAGCTTCCGCAGCAGGTGCAGGTGCATCATTGCCAGCCTGTAATAAAGGCGTAATATCAGTTCCCTCTTTACCAACAATGGCAATAATGCCATTAACAGCAACTGCTTCGCCTTCTTTTACACCAATGTATAATAAAGTACCGGCTTCGTAACCCACAACTTCCATGGTAGCCTTATCGGTTGCCACATCAGCCAATGAATCATCAGCCTTTACCTTATCCCCTACTTTAAAGTTCCATTTTTCAATGGTACCCTCTGTCATCGTATCACTTAAAAGCGGCATACGTATAACCGCAGCCGGTATGCTTGATAGATCAACCTTTGGCGCAGCTGTGGCTGCAGGTTTTTTATCGGCAACAGGCGCCGGTTCAGCCGCCTTCTCTTCTTTCTTTTCAGCAGGTTTGCTACCACCATCTGCCAGCGCGGTTTTGTAATCTTCGCCTTCCTTACCAATTACGGCAATAACCGCATCAACCGGAACGGCTGCACCTTCTTCAACACCTATAAACAACAAGGTGCCATCCTGGTACGATTCAAAATCCATGGTAGCTTTATCAGTTTCAACCTCGGCCAATACATCGCCTGATTTTACTTTATCGCCAACTTTTTTATGCCATTTAGCCAATACCCCTTCGGTCATGGTATCGCTCATTTTAGGCATCTTAACTACTTCGGCCATATACTTTTTATATGTGTTATAATTTTAGTAATAACTTTTTAAGTCCTAAGTCTGGAGTCTTAAGTTCTAAGTCAAAAAAACTTAAGACTTATGGCTAAAGACTTGCTATTTATTCAAAACCTTTTAAGCCATTAGTTCTAAGTCAAAAAACTTTATACTTAGAACTTAAGACTTGCGACTTATTTAATCTCTAATGTATGGATAATCTTCCTGAACGTATACGTCGGTATATAGTTCAGATGCTTCAGGCCATGGCGACTCTTCGGCAAACTGAACCGCTTCGTCAACAATAGCTTTAATTTTGGCATCAATCTCTTCAAACCATTTATCGTCGGCATACTGCTTTTCAACAATCGTTTGTTTAGTCATTTCAATCGGATCTTTTGCCTTGTAGCTTTCCAATTCCTCTTTAGTACGATATTTCTGCGGATCGGACATGGAGTGACCTTTAAAGCGGTAAGTACGCATCTCTAAAAAGGTTGGGCCTTCACCTGCGCGGGCACGTGAAATAGCTTCGTCCATAGCAACGTGTACAGCAGCTGGATCCATGCCATCAACAGCCGATGAAGGAATACCGTAAGGCAAGCCTAATTTATAAATATCAGTTTGGATGGTAGTACGCTCAACAGAGGTACCCATGGCGTAACCATTATTTTCGCAAATAAAAATTACAGGTAATTTCCAAAGCGCGGCCATATTAAAAGTTTCGGTAAGCGCTCCCTGGCGTACAGCACCATCGCCCATGTAAGTGATGTTTACAAACTCGGTACCTTTATATTTTTCGGCAAACGCAACACCTGCACCCAATGGCACCTGGCCGCCTACTATACCATGGCCGCCGTAAAAGTGTTTGCTTTTATCAAACATGTGCATTGAGCCGCCTTTACCTTTTGAGCATCCGGTAGCTTTACCATACATTTCGGCCATGATAGCTTTGGGAGTTACACCCTTGGCCAAAGCATGGGCGTGATCGCGGTATGCGGTTATCATGCTGTCTTCCTGTTTCATTACAGACATGGCACCGGCCAGTACGGCCTCCTGCCCAATGTACAGGTGGCAAAAGCCCCTGATTTTTTGTTGCCCGTATAGTTGTCCTGTCTTTTCTTCGAACTTACGCATCAACAGCATTTGTTCGTACCACATCAGGTAAGTGTCCTTAGTTATTTCGATTGAACTCATGTATTTAAACAGTCAATTTCTTGGAGTAAAGCGCAAATCTAATTATATCCTTTAAATTATCGAAACCGGAGCCAAATGTTATGCAGTTTTATTTTTTATTTCTCATAGCGTGCATTTGGTAAGCAATATCGGCAGCATTTTGTTCCATTTGCCAAACTTTATAAGGCCGTTTTTAATTTTCGCCAAAGTGTTTTTGCTAACTTTCTGTGTTTGAGCCGTTCAAAAACCGCGATTGTCTTGTTTTTGGGATTTTTTTTACCCTAAATTTTTGGATAAAAAGTTATTGATGCACAAAAATGGTAACCATATATATTGATCCTTCGTAATAGGAATAGCTTTATGTTAAAAAGATTTTTAGTATAGAAGCTATATTTATATTTTTTGAAAAAAAAGTGCGTTTTATTTGCAAATTTAAAAAATATGGATAGTTTTGTATTCAACGATAGACAAAGTGTCTGATTTAATAAACAACTTGTTGGCCCTAACAACAATTTTAACGGATTAAATGAAGAAATTTGCCCTGGCTATTGCCCTAATGTTCATTGTTTTAGCTTCGCAAGCACAAACAAAAACCACTCCAACTGTTACCGAGGATAAAACCGACGAACAGGAAGGTTTAGCGAAAACTTACTTATCCCAAATTATGGGTGTAGCGTTATCTGCAACCTCAAACATGAAACTTTTTCATTTTGTTTATGACTGGATTGGTACCCCTTACCATTTTGGCGGAGAATCAAGAAAAGGCATCGATTGCTCGGCATTCACCAAAGAGTTATACAGCGAAGTTTTCAACCTGGATATTAAAAGAAGTTCACGCGATATTTTCAGCATGGTTAACCCTGTTGGTAAGGATGAGTTAAAAGAGGGCGACCTCGTTTTCTTTAAAATTCACAGCCGCCGTATTTCGCATGTAGGCATCTACCTGGGCGATGGAAAGTTTGCCCATGCCTCATCAAGAGGAGTAGCTATCAGCAGCCTTGATGATAATTATTACAGCCGCTACTTTTATAAAGGCGGCCGCTTGCTGGCATCATTTAAAGATCAGCTAACCAATAGCAATGTTGCAACAAATTCCGACGACGATAATACCAACTAAAGAAATTCAATAAAATACTTAATTTAGTCCCGTCATAAACATGAAGGGACTTTTTTTTTATACCAAACCTTACCTGCTGCCTGTTATAACGTGCCTGGTTATTCTTTTACCGGCTTGCCAAACACCGTTGCAAAAACATTTTATAGTAAAGCAAAAAAAAGCAGCTACCCAAAAGGCCGAGCCGCCAAAGCCCGTCCCCATCATTACTCCCGACTCGCTTTGTATTGCTGCCGTTGGCGATATTATGCTTGGCACTTCATACCCCAATAACACCACCCTGCCACCAGATAGCGCCATAAATAGCTTCAACGCCGTAAAACCCGACCTGCAAGGTGCCGATGTGATATTTGGTAACCTTGAAGGATCGCTGTTAGATTCGGGCGATCCGGCGCATTACAAACTGCATCAAAAAAGCAAAGCCTTCCTGTTCAGGATGCCTACAAAATATGCTTCGGTTTTAAAGAGTGCCGGATTTAACGTACTTAGCCTGGCCAACAACCATATCAGCGATTTTGATATTAAGGGCCGCAACAGCACCACCAAAACATTGGATAGCCTTGGTATTAATTATGCGGGGCTGCTGATAAAGCCATCAACAGTTTTTGAGGTAAATGGCATAAAATACGGCTTTTGCTCATTTGCACCCAATGCCAACACGGTTCCTATACTTGATTTAAAGGGCGCAGCCGGCATCATTAGCGAGTTAAAGCAACGATGTGACGTGGTCATCGTATCTTTTCATGGCGGCGGCGAGGGTGTTAATTATGAGCACGTGCCCCGTAAAATGGAAAGTTATATTAATGAAAAGCGTGGCGATGTATACGCCTTTGCCCACAACGCTATTGATGCCGGCGCCGATCTCATTTTTGGCAACGGCCCGCATGTTAACCGCGCCATGGAGGTGTATAAAAACAGGCTTATCGCCTACAGCCTGGGCAATTTTTGCACTTACCGCAGCGTGAGTGTTGCCGGCGTTTGCGGCTTTGCACCTTTATTGAAAGTATACGTTAACAAAAGGGGCGAGTTTTTAAAAGGTAATATCATTTCGTTCAGACAAACGCATGATGGCGGTCTTATGCGCGATACCTTAAATAGTGCGGCTACCAGGATCAGGGCGTTAAGCGAGAAAGATTTCGCCGGGGGAGGGCTCAATATTTCAGATAGCGGTGAAATTGTAGTACCCCAGGAAGAATTGAGCAGCAACTAACAAACGAAAACGCTTTGTGTAAGCACATTAAATTTTGCCGGCCTATCTTAAATAAACCGCGTCTTCTTCACCCTCTTCATTCATCACAACATCTACGTGTTCTTTGATTACTGTTGATAAGGCCATACCTGCAAAATCGGTAGTTACGGGGAAGCTTTTATGGTTACGGTCAATCAAAACAGCGGTACGAAGTTTTTTAAGCGGTACATCCAGGAATACACCGAAGCCATAGGCCAGGGTTTTGCCGCTGTTTAACACATCATCAACCAGTATAACTACCTTGTTACTGCAGTCATTTACTTCAAAATCGATATTGGCCTGCAGGCTGCTGCTTTGTTTATCCAGCTCGATAGACAATAGCTTGCTGGTAAATGGCGCTATGTTATCCAAAATGGTTTTCAAACGCTGGGCTATGTGGTTGCCGCGGGGCAAAATACCGGCTATCAGAATTTCTTCCTCATCAAAATTATCTTCCAGTATCTGGTAGGCCATACGGTCAAGCTTTTGCTGTATCTGCTGCCGGTTTAATATCAGGAGTTTCTTTTCAGACATTGTTTTGTTGTAATGCTGTAAATATACAAGTACGTTTCAACGTTTAGCAAAGATGTTCGGAAGATTTTAGTCCCCTCCCAACGGGAGGGGTGCGGCTGGCGTGGAGCGCAAAGGCGGGGAGGGGTTTATGTGAGCGATGGGACTGCACCGCTTGAACGCCTGATTAACCCCTACCTCCCCCTTCCCCAAGGAAGGAATCGCGCATTCCTCGCGCTTTTGTATTTCTTCCAGACACTTAAATGTTTAGCAAAGTAACTTTTCAACTTTATAACCTCAAACACTCCAACAATCTATTTTTTATAGGGCACATAAACAAAGTTTGCTCCCTCGGGCACTACCACAAACACGCACATATATTCGTCGGGATTTTTATAACTGCTGATGAACCGTTCTTTCAATTCCGGTTTAATTACGCCACGTTCGGTAAACTCTTCAAGTGTCGAGGCATGAATGCTCCAGTCCGAATTCAAATCGTGCCTGTCCAGTATCAATTCGCCCAATTTAAGCTCATGCTGGTGGGCAATAAAAATAGGGTATGATGATAGCCCTTCCATCATGATCTCGATGGCTACCTCATGGATAGAATCCTTAAAAAATTTAAGATCGCGCTCCAGGCTCAACAACGGACTGTTTTTGGCCGGTTGCGGCTGATTATCGTTATCCTGATTTAACAGATCTTCGGGTTGCATACGTTGAAAAACTCTAAAAAATAAATTCTAAACTCTAATGGGAAAATTCTAAACTCTAAAAAAATAAATTCTAAACCATAATCGGGACATTCTAAGAAAGAAAAGAGACAGAGCTGGAAAATCCACCATTCCTCTTTCTGATCTCCATACTTACCCCCTCAACACCAGCAACACCACATTTTCCACATGCTGTGTATGCGGAAACATATCTACCGGTTGTATTTTCACAGTGTCGTATTTTTCTTTAAGTACAAGCAAATCGCGGGCTTGGGTAGCGGCATTACAGCTTACATAAACAATTTTAGGCGCTTCAATTTCCATCAGGCGGGCAACCACATCCGGGTGCATACCGGCACGCGGCGGGTCGGTGATGATCACATCGGGCTTGCCATGCTCAGCTACAAAACCGGCTACCAAAACATCCTTCATATCCCCCGCGTAAAATTTGGTATTGGTGATGTTGTTAATAGCCGAGTTTATTTTTGCATCTTCAATGGCTGTTGGTACATACTCTACCCCAACAACTTCCTTTACACTGCCTGCTATAAAATTGGCTATGGTGCCTGCTCCGGTGTACAGGTCATAAACCAGCTCGTTACCGGTAAAGCCTGCAAAATCGCGGGTTATTTCGTAAAGGCGCAGGGCCTGGATGCTATTGGTTTGGTAGAACGACTTAGGGCCGATACGAAATTTAATCCCGTTCATTTCTTCATGAATGTATTCGGGGCCTTTAAAGGCTATCACATCCTGGTCGAAAATAGTATCGTTCTTTTTTTGGTTAACGATATATAATAAAGATGTGATTTCAGGGAAACCGGCATCAATAAAGTTCATCAGCTTATCAACTTCTTCCGGCTCAACGTAGGCAAACACTACTATAACCATGATCTCCCCGGTTGACGATGTGCGCACAATAAGGTTACGCAACGTGCCTACATGATTACGCAGGTTATAAAATGAATACCCCTGCTCAATCACAAAATCGCGGATGCTGTTGCGCAAGTCATTCGATGGTTCGGCCTGCAGGTAGCAGTGCTTTACATCCAAAATTTTATCAAACCGGCCGGGGATATGAAAGCCAAGGGCGTTCATGTTCAGCTCTTCATCTTCTTTGTTTTCGCCATCGTACAACCAGCGTTTATCGCTAAAGGTATATTCCAGCTTGTTACGGTAGTAACGGTCGGCGGGCGATGGGATGATATCCATGATGCCATCTACGTCAATTTTGGCTATCCGGCCAAGGGCATCAGCAACAGATTTTTGTTTGAATTTAAGTTGGGCCCCATAGGTCATGTGCTGCCATTTGCAGCCGCCGCAGGTACCAAAGTGCTCGCAGAATGGCGTGGTACGGTATTCTGATGCCTGTTTCAGGTTAAAAATTTTGCCTTCGCCAAAATTCTTTTTGCTTTTGTAAACCTGTACATCTACAATATCGCCGGGGATGGCTTTATCAACAAAAAGCACAAAGTCGTCGGTTTTGCCCACGCCTTTTCCTTCTTCGGCAATATCAATTATCCGAACGTCTTCAAAAAACTTCTGTTTTGCAACTTTATTCATCAGGCTGCAAAGGTAACAATCAGAATCAAGAAGTTAGAATCAAGAATCAAGACGAAAAAAGCAACAGCAACATTAAAGAAATAAACCCATTAAATAGCTTACAATATCTGTTAACGGATTAAACTCAATATCGAACTGCTCGTCTACCTGTTTTGAAAAATCTGTTAGTTCGCGGCTCATAATTTTAAATTTACTATGCAAACATAGTAAATATTATACCATATACCAAAGTAGTATATGGTATAATATTATCAAATGGTGATACTTCCCGTATCATCTCCCATTTTTAACTCATAGAAATAGGCTCCTGAAGCGATGCAAAGGCATGTAAACATCATGAAGTAATCAAAATCATTTTTTGCATGGAAAAGCCACCCGAACACAAATTGAAACGTTCCGATAGTTAGTAATATTCCCGTTCCCATAGCGATATATTTAGGGTAAACTTTTAGCGGGAAAAGCCCGATGGCTATATAAATAACCGCGAGCAACAAGAGCCATGTAACCACAGAAAAGATGCCTGCTATAAAAACACAGAAAAAATAGGCGGCTAATTGATCTGAAATAGAAATATATCCGCTAATACCTCCATGATAACGCCATTTTTTTAAGTCGACCATAATCTGGTTTATGGCAGGCGCAATCAACAGAGCGGTTACCCATATTTTAAAGCTGTAAGAAAGAGCATTTGATTTCATGGTATTGATATAGGTACCTTTTGATTCTAAATGTGATAAGGTTTAGGTATACATAGAGTTTAGGTTTGTTTAATGTTTATCCCAGTTGATTTTCCTTGAAAAATACATAAGGATGCCAACTATCAGGAACAGAGCTATACTCCCTACCATCAGCGCCAGGTCTTCCAACTGGATGATCACGAAAATAAACGTGTAAAATACCGATAGGATAAAAGCAAATAATACCGCCGCCATCCTGTTTTTTAATATAGAGGCTATGAATGTTGCAACAAGGCCGATGGTTGCAACAGATGCCACAAGGTAAGCAAAGTTAAAACCAATTTGCTCTGAGAAAGACAGCAACAGCAGGTAGTAAATGATCATGGCCGCAGCTATCAAAACATAGTTAAAAATGTGAATGCTTTGCTTGCGGATAACCTCGGTTAAAAACAGGGAGATAAAAGTAAGCAGCACAATTAAAATGGCATACTTGCTGGTGCGGGTGGTTTTTTGATACTGATCAACCGGTAAGCGAAGTTTAATTCCGAAAGTAGCATCGGCTTGCTTTTTCTCGTTGTTTAGCAGCCCGGTGTCGTCAACCCACTGCTGTGGGAACGGCCGGTTATAATACAACATTTTCCAGTGCGATTTAAAACCGCCGCTATCTACCGTGCGTTCGTCGGGCAAATAACGGCCGTCAAAGCTTGGGCTGGCCCAGCTGCCCTTGGCTTCCACATCGGTAGTTTTTCCCAGGTGCAAAAAGCTCAGTTCCTGGCTCCCCTTCATATCCAACTCATAATCAAAGGTGAATTCACCATCTTTTGTTCCCGATAAATCGATGGCTGTTTGCAGACCATCGCCCGGTAACAAAGTGCTATTAAATACAGGCTCGACTGTTAAGGTTTGGCCGGCTGCTTTAATCACCGGATTATTTTTTAGACCTTTTAAATCGGTAATGCTAAAAATAAGGTGTGCCTTATTCAGCATAAGCTGATCTGCGGTTAAAGAAAGACCGGCCAGGCTGGCCTTTGAAAAGTTTCCGGATACTTTAACAAGCGAGTTATAAACTGCTACATCAAAAATGCCCCTATGCAATATCTGTGTATTAAGACCTGCTTTAATATTTAAATTATCGGGCAGGATATAAAGGTTTTCCATAACATCTTGCGTGGTTACCTTATTGGATGTATCCATTTTTTGGATATGCTTTCTGTAAGGAATAACCAATACCGGCCCGGTTACCAACTGCTCGCCCGACCATTTGTCTGATACATCGCTTATCATCTCGTCCTGCCGCTGCGCCCGCTCACTTATCAGGTTATTAATCAGCGACGAAGGGATGAGCAATACAATAATCAGCACCCCAATAAAAAGTAATTTAGCTGTAACCGACTCCTTGAGCCAGTCCATTATTCCGCGTTGTTTAGGTTCTTCCATCATTTCGTTTTGCTAAAGTACTTTGTATTTAAAAGTTAAAGTGTAAAAAGAGAGACCTTTCACTTGGCCTTTGTTTCTGAAAACAAATTAAAGAAAAGAACTTTGCATTTCAAAGTATATTATAAAAAATACTTTTATTATTATTTAAGTACCTTTAAAGGATGACCACCCAGGAACAAATATATAATTGGCTAATAACCGGCCTCCAGCAATCCCCGGTAAAATTCACTGAAGTATTTTATTATGATAAACGCGACAAGCAATTCTTTTCGATTTTAATGACAGACTACTTTTTGTTTGATCAAAATGGAGAAATAGCCCAAGACGTATCGTCCACCTATTCAAAAACCACGTTGCTGTTACTTACAGACAGGATCCGCAGGATCAACATTGATCCCCAGATAATAGCAATACCCCGACTTGGCGACACCAACGATCATTATTTACAGCAAGCGGATAGTTTTTTAAATTTAAATGCAATCAATGTTGATGAATCAACCATCTGGGATGTTGAAGAAAGCGGATCGATGACGATAAATTTGAAATAGGCCAACCTACACAGTAATAGCCGCCTTTACCAAATAAGGTAATATCTCTTTTTGAAACGAAACAAAGTTTTTACGCACATCCGAATCGCTTACCGAGGTAAACGCAAAGCTGAATACAATGCTTTTGCTGCATTTGATCAGGAAGCGTAAGCGTTGATGATAAGTTTCATGCTTGCGGATACCGGGCAGCTGGATAAATGATGCCATCAGCATTTCTTCTAGCTCGTTACTCAGGTTTTTTAAAAAATCCTGGGAGTTGGTTGATTCGCGGATAAAATCCCAGCCAATAAATTCGTTGCAAACAGTATATGACAGGCGGCAGGTTTTCATGATAAGGTTATTGAGGTGGGCCTCTTCGTCCATATCGGGGGTGTTACTCTGCACCAGGTCATCAACACTGGCTTTAATATAATCCATCAGCAAAATATGCAATACGGCCTCTTTACTATCAAAGTATTTGTAGATAGTGGCTTTTGCTATCCTCGCTTTTTTGGCTATTTCGTTAACACTGGTTTTATGGTAACCGAATTTGCGGAATAAGTCCTGCGCGGCCCGCTTTATGCTGTCTTTAATTTTATCGGCTTCCATGTATCAATTGGATACAAATATCTGAAAATTATAGACACTCACACTATATACCCTTAATGATTTGGTAGCCGGCGCTTTTACCGGCGTACCATCGGTCAATGAAAACTTTGAGCCACTGCAGGGGTCGGTTACCGAGAAGCCGGAAGCATCAAGCGTAACCGCGCATTTTTTTTCGGGCTGATAGCTGCTGCAACGGTCATAAGCTACGTATTGGCCAGATCCGGTGCGGTAAATAATTAACCCCGCAACACCATAACCACTTATAAAAACCACACCGCCACCACTGGTAAGCGGAGCCAGGCGCGGATCATTTATGGGTGCCGAAAAGTTTACCGGTACACTGGGTATATTGTCTGTTGCTTTGCCACATGAAAAACAGCACAAGCCGATGAGCGCTATCGCCAGCAGTTTTCTCATAGCATCTCTGTAGTGAACTGTTTCAGAAAGCGCACATCGTTTTCTGAAAATAACCGCAGGTCGCGGATAACATATTTGAGGTTGGCAATTCGTTCCATACCCATACCAAACGCAAAACCGGTAAATTTCTTGCTATCAATACCGCAGTTTTCCAAAACGTTAGGGTCGACCATACCGCAGCCTAAAATCTCGACCCAGCCACTGTATTTACACATATTACAGCCTGATCCTTTACATATGGTACAAGATATATCCATCTCGGCAGACGGCTCGGTAAACGGGAAGTACGATGGCCGGAACCTTACCTGGGTACCCTCGCCATAAAGCTCCTGGACAAAGTGATACAGCGTTTGCTTTAAATCGGCAAAGGATACGTTTTCATCAACATATAAACCCTCTACCTGGTGAAAAAAGCAATGGGCACGGGCAGATATTGCCTCATTACGGTAAACACGGCCCGGCATAATCGCACGGAAAGGCGGCTTGCCATGCTCCATCATCCTCACCTGTACCGATGAGGTATGCGTGCGTAAAGCAATATCATCTTTACCATTGTTCTTTTTAATAAAGAAGGTGTCCTGCATATCGCGCGCTGGGTGTTCTTCGGGAAAGTTTAACGCCGAAAAGTTATGCCAGTCGTCTTCAATCTCCGGGCCTTCGGCAACTACGAAACCAAGGCGTTTAAAAATGTCAATGATCTCATTACGTACTAACGACAATGGATGACGTGACCCAACTGTAAAGCCATCGCCAGGCAAAGTAAGATCAAGTTGCGAGTTGTGAGTTGTGAGTCGTGAGTCTTGACTTTCCTTTAGCTCATTGTATCTGGCTTCAGCCATTTTTTTGAACTCGTTTAGTACTTTACCAAAAGTGCGTTTTTCTTCGGGGCCAACGGTTTTAAATTCCTCAAAAAGATCTTTGATAATTCCCTTGGTACCTAAAAATTTTATGCGGAACGCCTCCAGTTCATCGGCCTTGGCAGAAGCAAAGGCTTTGATTTCGGCGGCGTATTGGTCTATTTTATTTTGCATTATAGTGTATTTATTAAACTTTCTTCTTCAGCTTGTATTTTAGCTATCAGTAAATTAAAATACTCTTCGCCTAATTTCTTTAGAGTTATATTTCTTCTCTTGGCCTCTGCTTTAAGTTTGGCATGAGTTTCTTTACTAATAGTAATCATTATTTTTTCTGTCATCGCCGATTTTTAGAAGAATACAAATTACCGAAATTATTTAATCACTCCCAATTCCTTACCCACTTTGGTAAACGCCGCAATAGCCTTATCCAAATGGTGCATATCATGCGCGGCCGAGATTTGCACCCGGATACGTGCCTTGCCTTGCGGAACTACCGGGTAATAAAAGCCTATCACATAAATGCCCTCTTCCAGCATTCTGGCGGCAAATTCCTGGGCCAGTTTAGCTTCGTAAAGCATAACAGGAACTATGGGGTGAACGCCTGGTTTAATATCAAACCCTGCTTCGGTCATTTTTTGGCGGAAGTATTGCGTGTTGGTTTCCAGCTTATCACGCAGTTGGGTAGTTTCGCTCAACATATTCAAAACTGCTATAGAAGCACCAGTTATTGCAGGTGCCAATGTGTTTGAAAACAGGTATGGGCGCGAGCGTTGACGCAACATATCAATAATCTCTTTACGGCCAGATGTAAAACCGCCGGATGCACCACCCAAAGCTTTGCCTAATGTGCCGGTAATTATATCAATCTTACCCATTACATTGTGGTGCTCATGGGTACCACGGCCGGTTTTGCCCATAAAACCGCTGCAATGGCTCTCATCAATCATTACCAAAGCGTTATATTGTTCGGCTAAGGCACAAATTTTATCAAGCTGCGCAATGGTACCATCCATGCTGAATGCGCCATCAGTTACAATAATGCGATGACGGCAGCTTTCGGTGGCTTTCAGCTTTTCTTCCAGGTCGGCCATGTCATCATGTTTATAACGCTGACGCTGGGCCTTGCAAAGGCGAACGCCATCGATAATAGAAGCATGGTTCAATTCATCGGATATTATAGCATCCTGCTCATTAAACAATGGCTCAAAAACACCGCCGTTGGCGTCAAACGCCGCGGCATACAAGATGGTATCTTCGGTGCCTAAAAATTCGGCTATCTTTTTTTCAAGTTCTTTATGAATATCCTGTGTGCCGCAAATAAACCGCACAGATGATAACCCATAACCATGTGTATCCATTGCATCCTTAGCCGCCTGGATAACTTTAGCGTTACCGGATAAACCAAGATAATTGTTGGCACAAAAGTTTATTACTTCCTGCCCACCCTGTACAGTAATATCCGCCCCCTGCGGCGATGTAATAATCCGTTCCTTTTTATATAAGCCTGCATTTTCAATAGCTTCCAATTCCTGCTGTAAAACCGGTTGTAATGTATTGTACATAGTAGTTGATGGTTAAAGGCTGCAAAATTAAGCAATAACAGGCATTTGGCAGGACAACTGCGCTTATTAATTATTTATTAAGTGTCAAATCAAACATTTAGGCGGTTGATAGTATTTAATTACTGATAGACCATGAAAAGAACCTTACTATTGATTTTTACCGTTTTATGTGCCGTTGCCGCTTCGGCGCAGCAATATGTTTTGTCGGGCAAAATCACCAATTCTAAAAGCGAAGTAATTCCTTTTACATCGGTGTATATCCGCAACTCTACCTATGGCACCACAGCCAACGAAAACGGATTATATGAGTTTAAGCTTGCTCCCGGCAATTATAATTTAACTTACCGTTTCGTTGGGTTTAACGAAAAGACGATTAGCGTTACCATAGCCGATCACGGCGAAACCCTAAATGTACAATTAGACGATGAGGTTTTTGGTACCGAACGGGTAGCTGCCATATACCGCAAAAATCACGATGCTGCCGATACCATCATGAAACAGGTTATCAAAAAACGAAAGTATTACCTGGATGAAGCTACTTCATATTCCTGCGCGGTTTACATTAAAGGGGTTCAAAAACTATTGAGCGCGCCAAAATCATTATTATCAAAAGAGGTTATCCGCACGCTCGATCTTGATTCGATGGGCCGCGGTATTCTTTATCAGCAGGAATCACTATCCAACTATAACTTTCAATCGCCCGATAAAATCAGGGAAGTTACCATTGCCAACAGAATATCAGGTATAAACACCGCTTTCAGCTACAATAAAGCATCTGATTTACAAGTAAACTTTTATAAAAACGTATTCAGCATCAATGGCTTAAGCACCCGTGGCTTTGTATCGCCACTGGCATCCAACGCTTTAACCTTTTACAGGTATAAGTTACTTGGTGTATCTAACGAAAATGGCCGGGTGATAAATAAAATCCAGGTTATTCCGCGTCGTGCCCACGGCCAGTATTTCCAGGGCGATATTTATATCGTAGATGGCGACTGGCGATTGTACAGTGCCGATTTGTACCTGACTAAAGACGTAAATAGTCTTAACCTGGTAGATACCTTAAAAATTACCCAGCAATATGTAGCTATAACCGATAGTGTTTGGATGCCATCGGCTGTACAATATAATTTTAAAGGGCAGGTGTTTGGTTTTAAGTTTGGCGGCTATTATGAGGCGATATACAACAACTATAAAATTAACCCCTCTTTTCCGGATCACTTCTTTACCGGCGAAGTGCTAAAGGTGGATACCGTTGCAAATGCTAAAAATGCCGAATACTGGGCAACAGTACGGCCTGTTCCGTTAACACCAAGGGAAGCGCGGGATTACCAGAAAAAAGATAGCATAGCCGGTTATAAGCAAACCAAACAATACCTGGATACATTGCAACACACCAAAAACCATATTAACTACCCTGGTTATTTGATATTTGGATACTACGCAAGCAGCCGCAATAATAAAGACTCGCTGTGGGTATACCCGTTTATACAAACATTTTATTACAATACCGTTGAAGGCTTTGGCATAAACGCCAAGGTTAGGTATACCAAAAAATTCGACGATTTCCATTCATTTAGTATAACGCCCGCCCTGCGCTATGGCTTTTCAAACAAAGTTTTTAGCGCCAACATTTATGCCGACTATAAAAATGACCCGTTCCATAACGCTAAATTCTTTACCAGCTTTGGCAGCGATGTGCTTGACCTGAATAACGTAGGGACACGGTCGCTCTACTTCAATACCTTAAGCACCTTGCTGAGCGAGAATAACTATGTAAAATATTACCGCACCCATTACGGTTTGTTTGGCTACCAACGAGAAGTGACCAATGGCGTATTACTATCGGGCAGTTTATCATACGCCAGCCGCAGCCAGCTTTACAATACATCGTACTCACATATAAAAGATGTTAAAAACAGGGATTTTACATCAAATAATCCTTTGGCCCCACCGGGTACGCCCGCAGATGATCATTCCTTTTTATTTCCAGAAAACCAGGCTTTAACCTTTGCGACTTCGGCCACTTTCACGTTTGATCAGGAGTATGTAACCAGGCCAACCGGTAAGTTTAACCTGCCATCAAAATATCCTACTTTAACGTTAAACTACCGCAAGGGTATAAATAATTTATTAGGCTCCAATGTTAATTATGATTTTACATCTGTTGATGTATCGCAGTATAAGATACGCGTAGGGCTCACAGGCTTTTCATCTTTTAAATTAACTGCAGGTGGTTTCTTTAATGATAAAACCCTGTATTACATGGATTACAACCACTTTTTAGGTAACCAGGGAACTACCTTCGATCCTACTTATGTAGGTAGCTTTCACTTTTTGCCTTTTTATACCTACAGTACCAACGGCGCTTTCCTTGAAGCCCACTTCCAGCACAATTTTGCCGGTTCAATTTTCGATAAGATCCCCTTGCTCAGGAAAGCCAAGCTGGAAGAGATCATCGGCGCCAACTACCTTACTACCAAAGCCAATCGCGATTACACTGAATTTTATTTTGGCGTACAGCGGCTCATTTTCAGGGTTGATTATGGTATATCCTACATGGGCAACAAAAAATACATCCAGGGTTTCAGGATCTTTTATGGGATAAGATAAGTTGGTGAGTGGTTGATTGAGTTGATTAAGAGAGTGGTTAAAAATTATTTATAACTCACCAATCAGCCTATTCCAACTCAATCAACCACTCACCCAATCAACTATTCACCAAAAACCTTATCTTTGCACCTCATTTAACACTGTTTACAGCAGTATCAATGGATTATGGCAATATATAATACACTACTGTACTATTGTTATTCAACAATAGCCGATGCGGAGCAATTTGCTGCCGATCATTTAAAATTTTGCAAAAGCCTGGGGTTAACCGGCCGTATTATTGTGGCCGAGGAAGGGCTTAATGGCACCGTATCGGGCACCGCCGAAGCTTGTAAAACCTATATGGATACTCTACATGCCGATGAGCGTTTTGCTGGTATCGATTTTAAGGTTGATGAAGTTACCGAGCCGTCATTTGTAAAAATGCATTGCCGCTACAAAGCCGAAATTGTTTACTCGGGCCTGCGCGATCCTAACGTCATCAACCCGCAGCAAAAAACGGGCAAGCACCTGGAGCCAAAAGAATTTATGGCAATGAAAGATCGTGATGACGTGGTTGTTTTGGATGTACGGTCAAATTACGAACATTCGTTAGGCAAATTCAAAAACGCGGTGACGCTTGATATCGAAAATTTCAGGGATTTCCCGGCCATGATTAACGAACTGGCCAAATACAAAGATAAAAAGATCCTGACTTATTGCACCGGCGGCATCAAATGCGAAAAAGCGTCGGCCCTGTTACTGCATGAAGGTTTTCCTGAAGTATACCAGCTGCACGGCGGCATTATTAAATATGGCAAAGAAGCCGGCGGCCAGGATTTTGAGGGTAAATGTTATGTATTTGACAACCGCCTTTCTGTTGATGTAAACAGTGTAAACCCGGTGGTAATATCAACCTGCCGTAACTGTGGCAAAACCACCCCAAAAATGATTAACTGCGCCAACCCCGAGTGCAACGAGCATTTTACCCAGTGCGACGAGTGCGGCACCAAAATGGAAGGCTGCTGCAGCGAAGCCTGTCAAAGCCATCCACGCAAAAGGGTTTATGACGGTACAGGCTATTATGTAAAAGTACCGCAGCCGGTAAATACCAATAAAAGAAATAATCTGCAACTGGCAGATCAATAATAAAAAGCCTACCCCAACCGGTAGGCTTTTTTATTTCTGCAACTCAACCCTTAATTTCGTAAAATTGGTTTGTTTTGCATACCGATGCCATTTTTAATAACCCATGCGTAAATCGTTACTGATTGTTTTCCTGTTGTTTTGTACTACTCCTCTGCATGTACATGCGGTGGATATCAAAAGCATAGGTGTTCCTTATGTACAAAATTACACCAAAGCCATGTACCAGTCGGGTAACCAAAACTGGAGCGTTACGCGCGATGAGCATGGCATTATGTACTTTGGCAATGCCGAAGGCCTGCTTGCTTTTGATGGAAAATACTGGCAGCAGCACCACATGCCCAACGGCCTGATTGTTCGTTCGGTATCGGCCGATGGTAAAGGCAAAATTTATGTGGGCGCCTATGGCGAATTTGGCTACTGGGCCGACGACAATAAAGGGGTGTTAAAATACAATTCGCTGGTAAGCCTTGTTCCGGCAAAGTATAAACCCATAAATGAAGAGATCTGGAAAATCTATATAGATGGAGAGCGCGTCATTTTCCAATCGTTTGGGTCGATATACATTTATTCCAAAGGGACAATTGATGTAATAAAAACGCCAAATCCTTACCTGTTTATGTTTAAGGCGGGTAAACGCTTTTTTATCGAACAGGTATCTGTTGGGCTGTTCGAGCTTAGGAATAAAAAGCTGACTTATGTACCCGGCAGCAATATATTAGGACCGAGCGGCGTGCTGTCTATTCTGCCCTTCCAAAACAACAAATACATCATTGGCACAGCCCAAAATGGTTTGTTTATTTATGATGGGCAAACCATAAAACCCTGGGCAAACCAGGCCAACGACTTTTTAAAAACTTACCAGCTTAACAACGGCGCACTGATAGCCGGCAAATATGTGGCTTATGGCACCATACTAAATGGCATAGTGGTTATTGATACCGCCGGCAACCTCATTCAACACATTAACAAAGCAAGCGGCCTGCAAAACAATACCGTTTTAAGTTTATATACCGATACTGAGCAAAACCTGTGGGCAGGTTTAGATAACGGCATCGACCGGATTGAGGTAAACTCTCCGCTATACTTTTACTTTGACAAAACGGGCAGGTTTGGCACAGTTTACTCAAGTATTATTTTTGATAATAAGATTTACCTTGGCACCAACCAGGGCCTTTTTTATAGCGATTGGATTCCCGAAAACAACAACAAACTTTTCCAGTCGTTTGATTTTAAACTCATCCCCGGCTCGCAGGGCCAGGTTTGGGAACTTACACTGCAGGATGGCCGGCTGCTTTGCGGCCATAATGATGGTACTTACCAGGTAAACGGCAGCACCATAACCAAAATATCCACTATTACCGGTGGCTGGACGACCAAAAAATTTGGAGCGGATAAACTTATCCAGGGGAACTATACGGGGCTGGTACTTTTTAAAAAAGATGTTGCCGGCAATTGGATGTTTGACCATAAGGTTGAAGGTTTTGGCGAACCCTCGCGCTTTGTAGAGCAGGACAGCAAGGGCCAAATCTGGATTAGCCATGCCTATAAGGGCATTTATAAGGTAACACTCAGCCCCGATTTGAAAAAGGTTACCTCCAAAATTTACTATGATAACAGGTATGGCTTACCCGGAAGTTATAACGTAAACGTATTTGACCTTGATAACCGGGTGGTGTTTACTTCCGATTCGGGCTTCTATGTTTATGACGATATTACCGACCGATTTTTTAAATATGCCCAGCTCAATAAAAAACTGGGCACCTTCGCCACATCAAGCAAAATTATTAAGGCCATTGGCAAAAAATATTGGTTTATAAACCAGGGGCGTGTAGCACTAGCCGATTTTTCGGTGCCGGGCAAGCTCAGTATCGACACCAACCGGTTTAGCGTCCTTAACGGGCAAATGGTGCAGCATTATGAAACTATTAACCGTATAAACAACTCTACCTACCTTATCAGTATTGATGATGGTTTTGTGATCCTCAATGATGAGGATGCCTTACTCCCCAACAAGATCAGCATCCCGCAAGTGCTCATTCGCCAGGTTGAGAATATTACCGATAAAGTTTATGCCATAAGCGAAGACGGCACCGGGATTAATGATATTGAAATACCTTATGCTCAAAACAACATTCGTATTTCCTATTCGCTGCCTTATTATAAACAAGCCAAAATAAAATTCCAGTATTACCTGGAAGGGTACTCGCGCCAATGGAGCGATTGGACGCAACAAAGCCAAAAGGAGTTTACCAACCTCGACCAGGGCGCCTACCATTTTAAGGTACGCGCTAAAATAAACGATCAAAATGTATCGTCAATTACTTCATTAACTTTCATTATTCTGCCGCCATGGTATGCCGGCAAACCGGCTATGCTGTTTTATGCCCTGTTGCTGGTACTGTTTTATTACCTGGTGAGGTACTATTACCGCCTGAAACTAAAACGCCACCAGTTACACCTTCACGATAAACTACAGCGGGAAAAGGAAGAGTTTTTAAAACAGGAGGCCATTGCGAACGAGCAGCATATCATCAGCATAAAAAATGAGCAACTGCAAGCCGACCTTGCCGGCAAAAGCCGCGAGCTGGCCAACTCGGCCATGAACCTGGTTTACAAAAACGAATTGCTGCAAAAAATCAGCGAAGAAATACTGCACCTTAAAGATAGTTCGGGCAAAAAACTGGCCGACGACCAGTTGCGGCGTATCCAAAAAGTTATAGACGAAGGCATGAATGATGAGCGCGACTGGAACATATTTGAAAAAAGTTTTAATGAAGCACATGAAAACTTTTTCAAAAAATTAAAATCAGACCACCCCGATCTGGTTCCAAACGACCTTAAACTTTGCGCTTATCTGCGCATGAACATGAGCAGTAAAGAGATGGCGTCGCTTTTAAATATCTCCCTACGCGGCGTGGAAATAAGGCGCTACCGCCTGCGTAAAAAGCTCAACCTGGAGCATGATAAAAACCTGGTGGAGTTTCTCATCGAGCTATAATACTACATCATTACCTCTCATAGGTACTTATAAAACCTATTAGCCACGCGAGTCAATTGTAGTATGTTGGCTATGCCCCCATCACCCGTATTATACTGAATATCAAATAAATAAAATAATACCACACAAACTTTGAGAAAGTATGTTGAGGTTGATGTATTAATGTAGAGTTAATTTTTTTGATTAAACTGTATTATCTGCACAGCTTTGTAAACTAATAAACCAATTATTTCTAATCCGTTTTTATTTATTAACCACTATGAAAAGAATTTTTACTATTTCAGGGTTGATGCTATTGTTCCTTTTTTCCATAGACGCCGCGTTTGCACAAAACGTTACAGTTAAAGGAAAAGTTACCGATGCCACCACCGGCGAAAGCCTGATAGGTGTATCGGTGCAGGTAAAGGGAACAACCACAGGCACCCAAACCGACGTTAATGGCACTTACACTATTAGCGCGGCCTCAACTGCTGCTTTAACATTCACTTATATAGGATATGCAACAGCAGCTGTCACCATAGGCACACAAACCACAATAGATGTTCGCTTACAGGCCAAAGCCAATGATTTACAACAAGTGGTTGTAATTGGTTACGGCACCCAGCGCAAATTGGATGTAACAGGTTCTGTTGCTACAGTTAAAGGATCAGAAATTGCCAAGCAGGCATCAACCAACGCGCTTAGCGGCCTGCAAGGTAAAGTCGCCGGTGTACAGGTTACAAACGGCGGCTCGCCTGGCGCTTCGCCATCCATCACTATCCGCGGTTTAGGTACTGTATATGGCAATGTAAGCCCGTTATTTGTTGTAGATGGAGTTTGGTACAGCGATATCAGCTTTTTAAATCCGCAGGATATTGAGAGCTTTAGCATACTTAAGGATGCATCAAGCACCTCAATTTTTGGTGTGCGTGCTGCCAACGGTGTAGTATTGATAAGTACCAAAAGAGGTGCAAAAGGCAAACCGGTTATTAACTATAATGGTTATGCAGGCTGGCAATCTGTTACCAACCAGGTAAAAATGGCCAACGCTACTGAATATGCCACGGCTATTAATGAGCTTTATACATCCAACAATATCACACCGCTTATCTTCAGCAATCCGGCAAGCTACGGAAAAGGTACAGACTGGTATGGCCAGGTATTACGCGATGCTTTTGTAACCAACCACGAAGTTTCTTTAAGCGGTGGTACAGACAAGTATACTTACAACTATTCATTTGGCTACCTTGACCAGGATGGTATTGCTAAAACCAACAATTATCAGCGTATTACCGTGCATTTGTCAAATGATTTTAAGCTTACCAAAGCCCTGAAAATAGGGTTTACAGCAAATGGTTTGGTTGGCAAATCAAAAGATGTTAACGGCGGTATTTTTCATCAGCTATTTGGGGCCGCGCCTACTTTGCCTGTTCGATACAGCGATGGTAACTATGGCGACCCTAACGACTACCATACCGGTGATGGCAACAACTATAACCCACAGGTTACGCTTGACTACTTCAATCAAAAATCGAAAAACCTACGCTTTACATACAACGTATTTGGTGAGGCAAATATCGTTAAAAACCTTAAATTCCGGACAAGTTTTGGCGGCGATATAGGGCAGGCCGAAGCGAGAGGGTACACCCCCATTTACCAGGCTACTTTTGCGCAAAAAAGTACGGTATCAAATCTTGATGTAAACCATACCGAAACCCGTAACTGGATTTGGGAAAATACATTGACCTATGATGTTAAAATAAAAGATCATAAGTTAACCGCGTTATTGGGTTATAGCGCTCAAAACAACCGCCAAAGGCAAATGGATGCACATGCTCAAAATGTGCCATATGCAAGCAGCGGTAACCTGCATACATCATTTCCTGATACTGCAGCGGTAACTTATTTCCCTACGCCAGGTTCACAGATACACAACCGCACGCTTTCGCAGTTTGCGCGTATCAATTACTCGTTTAAAGATAAGTACTTATTGAACGCATCAATTCGTCGTGATGGCGCTTCTCAGTTTTATGGCGATCATACCTACGGATATTATCCTTCGATAGGTGCCGGTTGGGTTATCACCAACGAAGAATTCATGAAAGACCAAAAGGTGTTCAGTAATTTAAAACTGCGCGGCAGCTGGGGCCGTAACGGTAACTCAGGTGTCCCAAGCAATCCGTCTCAACTGGTTGTTTCATCAGACCCATATTTAACCGCTTTGTTTGGTAATCCACAGGTGGCATATCCTGGCGCAAGTATCAATACACTGGTGCCGCCAACTATACGATGGGAAGTATCAGAATCAACTGATTTTGGTATCGAAGGTGGTTTCCTGGATAACAAACTATCATTTGAGGCCGACTATTACAACCGCAATACCCTGGATGCCATATTTGCCATACCAATTGCCGGTTCTTTAGGAACAAACAACAGCAGCCTTATTGGCAACCAGGCAACTATCCGCAACCGCGGTGTCGAAGTCATCCTGACCTGGAAAGACAAGGCTACCCAAGATTTCTCATACAGTGTAAGTGCCAACGTTGGCATCAATAACAATGTTGTAACAAAAGTACTAAGCGGTGCCAACCCTATTTATGATGGCGGTGCCGGCATAGCTAACGGCGCCCTGGCAACCCGTACCGTGGTAGGCCAGCCTATTGGCGAGTTTTACGGGTACAAGGTTACCGGCATTTTCCAGACAGCCGCCGAAGTAGCTGCATCAAAGCAAACCAGTGCGCAGCCAGGCGACTTTATTTACCAGGATACTAATAAAGACGGCATACTTGACAGCCGCGACCGTGTAGTATTAGGAAGCCCGCTGCCTAAATACAACTATGGTATTAACACCTCATTCACCTACAAAAGTTTCGACCTGGCTTTAGATTTCCAGGGCGTGGCCGATGTAAGTGTGTACAATGCCAACATTGCATACCGTTTTGGTAACGAAAACTTCACCAAAGATTTTTATGACCATCGCTGGCATGGGCCGGGTACTTCAAATACCTATCCATCGGTAAACGTGGGCTCAACGGCCAACGCTGCACCAAACTCTTTTTATGTTGAAAGCGGCGCATATTTCAGGATGAGAAACGCGCAGCTGGGCTATACGTTACCCTCTGTATTGTCAAAAAAATGGGGGCTTTCCAAAGTACGTCTGTATGCCAACGCGCAAAACGCGCTCAACTTCTTCGGCTATAAAGGCTTTACACCCGAAGTTGGCGGCGGCGTAGGCAACATGGGCATTGATGCCAGCGTATATCCTTTATATGCAACTTATAATTTTGGTGTTAACGTTACTTTTTAATCAATATAAAGATGAAGAACAGTAAAAAAACTTTATTGCAAAAAGCCTTTATATTAGGCTTTATTGCACTTGCTATAGCATTCCAAGGCTGTAAAAAAAGCTTCCTGAATGTCGATCCGGCCCAAAATACCGCGGCGACACAGTTTTTTAAAACACAGGACGATGCTACAAAGGCAGTAAGCGCTATGTATGCAAACATGCATGAGTATAATAACATCGCGTTCCCGCCAATCGCTATCGAAAGCATGGGATCTGACGATGCCGAAAAAGGCAGTAGCGCCACCGATGCTACCTTCATGAACAGCTATCATAACTTTACCGTTACCGCGGGCGAAGGCCAGCTGCAAGGGTTTTGGAAAGGACAATATCAAACCATCAATCTTGCAAACCAGATACTAACCAATGTACCGGCCATCACCATGGATAATGCGTTAAAAACCAGGTACCTGGCCGAAGCAAAATTCATCAGGGCGTATTGCTATTTCAGGCTGGTAAGGGCTTACGGCGATGTGCCATTGCGTTTAACCCTGCCAAAAAACGCTACCGAGTATAACCTGCCGCGTGCACCAAAAGCACAGGTTTGGGCGGCTATCGAAACTGATTTGACTGATGCTGCTACAGTTTTACCGCAAACTTACGGCTCGGCAGACGTTGGTCGTATTACCAAAGGTGCTGCATTATCTTTACATGCTAAAGTAGCCTTGTACCTTAAAAAATGGACCGATGTGGTAACCTATACCACACAGGTAATGGGCATGGGCTATTCCTTATATCCCGACTATGAACAAATGTTCAGGACTACGCACAAAAACAACCAGGAATCTATCTTCGAGATCCAGTGTAACCTTATCCCGAATAACCCCGATGCATCAAACTCGCAGTACTCGCAGGTGCAGGGCGTACGCGGTTCAACTGGTGGCGGCTGGGGCTTTAATGTGCCAACTGCCAACCTGGCGGCAGCCTTTGAAACAGGCGACCCACGACGCAATGCCACAATTATTTTCAGGGGCGAAACAACGCCCGAAGGCGATGTGATACCCGCCGATGGCGATAACCCTATGTACAATCAAAAATCATATGTGCCATTCAGCCTATATGTATCTGGATTTAATGAGGGTTGCCAGCAAAATAAAATTGTAATACGCTATGCCGATGTATTGCTGATGAATGCCGAAGCTAATAATGAACTTGGTAATGCAGACGCTGCATTACTTCAGTTGGAGAAGGTCCGTGCCCGTGCAAGAGGCGGCAACGCGGCCATTTTGCCAGAAGTTACTACTAAAATCCAGGCGGACTTGCGTACTGCTATTTACAACGAACGCAGGGTTGAATTTGCGATGGAGTTTGACCGTTATTTTGATGTTATCCGCCAGGGGCGTGGTGCCACCGTATTTGGTTCGCGCGGCTGGAAAGCAGGCAAAAACGAAGTGTGGCCTGTACCGCAAAACGAGATCGATATAAGCGGTGGTGCTTTAACACAAAATCCAGGTTATTAATTTATCAATTCAGCAACGATGAAAACATTTAAAAATACACTTACAGTTGCGCTGCTAATGGGCGTAGCTGTAAGCTTAACCATAACAGCCTGCCATAAAGGCTTTGATCCTAAATCCTATGCCCCTGCTAAACCCCTGCCTTCATACGGTGGCTACAGCAGCAGCAAGGATATTGAACCGGCCAGCCTGGTTGCCTATTTTCCGTTCACCAGCGGCCTGGCCGATAGTGTATCAGGAGCAGCCGGGGTAGCAACAGGAACCAGCTTTGCCACCGGGTTAAACGGCAAAGGGTTACAGGGCGCCGATAAATCATACGTACTATATGATACACCTGCCGGCATTAAGGCATTAACCAGTTTTACTACCAGCATTTGGGTAAAAATGCCTCAAAACACTTCGGCGGTAGGATTAATGGATATCCAGAACAACCAAACAGGCGGCGCCGGTTTCTGGGGCAGCCTGGCCATATTTTTTGATAATGGCGGTTCTGCATCATCAGGTGTACTTAAAGTACATGCGTTTAACAAGGCCGGCATGTCAACCGGGGTAGATGGCTGGGAAGGTGGCTATGCCGTGGCCAATCCGTGGAACACATGGATAAACGTTACGGTAACCTTTGATGAGTCAGTATCAACCATCTACGTATACTACAACGGAACACAGGTAGGTAAAAACGCAGCTGCCGGTTTCGCACCGATGGATTGGAGCAAAGCCGGTAAAATGGTATTTGGTACACTGCAGTTTCAAACCACACCATCGCTTACGGCCAATACCGGCGCGCAGGATTGGGCCGGCTATGTTACAGGAACCATGGATAACATCAGGTTTTATAGTAAAGCCCTGACAGCCACGCAGGTGCTGGCATTATATAACCTTGAAAAAGCTAAAAGATAATAATTGGGGGTTGATTGATTTGGGGGTTGCCTTGCCGCTTAAGGCGGGCAACCTTTTTTAAAAAGGCGGGCATGAGGAATATCAAAGATTATTGTTTGGCGCTGGGATTTGTAGTACTGTTTTTTTCCTGTGGTAAAAGTCCAAATAATACGTCTACACCTGTTACGCCAACTCCTTCGTCGTTTACTTTTAGTGCGCTTAAGGTTAATGGTAAAACCAGCGGTTTTAGCTATAGCAATATAAATAGCAAACCGGTTATCACTATTACGTTTTCAACCCCGCTTAGCCGCACCTCAATAGCAACAAACATCAGCCTGAACAGCAAATCCGGAACCGTGGCAGCTTTCAGCACCGCCTATCAAAATGGCGATAGTACTGTAGTGATTACCCCAACGGGCTTATTGCCCATTACCCAATATACCCTTAACGTTACAACCGGGCTAAAATCTGCTAAAAACGGAAGTTTGCAATCGCCTTTATCTGTACAACTGATCACGGCTATCGATAGCACCAAAAAATTCAGCACCATATCTGACGATCAACTGCTTGACCTTGTTGAGCGGCAAACCTTAAAATATTTTTATGATTTTGGCCACCCAACCAGCGGGCTGGCACGCGAGCGTAATACATCCGGCGACGTGGTGACCACCGGCGGCTCGGGCTTTGGCATTATGGCCATTATAGCCGGTGTTAGCCGCGGCTTCATAAGCCATGCCGATGGATTGGCCCGGATGCAAAAAATCGTGGGCTTTTTAAATATCAAAGCCCAAAAGTTTCACGGCGCTTTCCCCCACTGGATGAATGGCGCCACCGGCGCTGTTGTACCCTTCAGCGCACAGGATAACGGGGCCGACCTGGTGGAGACATCGTACCTGATGCAGGGCCTCATTACCGCCCGTCAATATTTCAATGCATCCAATACCAACGAAACCCAGCTGCGCGCAGATATCAATACTTTATGGAATGGTGTGGAATGGGACTGGTTCAGGCAGGGCGCGCAAAACGTGTTGTACTGGCACTGGAGCCCCGATTTGGGCTGGGCCATCAATATGAAAATTACCGGCTGGAACGAGGCTTTAATAGTTTATGTTTTAGGTGCATCGTCCACAACGCATCCTATCCCCAAAACTGTTTATGACCAGGGCTGGGCAAAAAACGGTGCTATTAAAAACGGTAGTACCTTTTACGGCGTTACCCTGCCGCTTGGTCCCGACAGGGGCGGCCCGCTGTTTTTTGCACACTATTCGTTCATGGGCATCAACCCCAAAGGCTTAAGCGATGCTTATGCCAATTACGAAACGCAGAATGAAGCACATGCCACCATCAATTACAAATACTGTGTGGCAAACCCGCTGGGCAACAACGGCTACAGTGCCGATTGCTGGGGACTAACCGCAAGCGATATTGAAAACGGCTATACCGCGAGTTCGCCTACAAATGATGTTGGCGTTATTGCGCCCACCGCGGCCATCGCATCGCTACCTTATACACCAACGCAATCCATGGCAGCACTAAGATTTTTTTATTATACCCTGGGCGATAAACTATGGGGCCAGTATGGCTTTTACGATGCCTTTAATTTAACTAATCCATGGTTTGCCAGCTCGTACCTGGCCATTGACCAGGGGCCTATTGTGGTAATGACCGAAAATTACCGCACCGGCCTGCTCTGGAATTTGTTTATGAGTGCGCCCGAAATAAAAGCGGGCATGAAAAACTTAGGGTTCAGCAGCCCTAACCTTTAACCCTGATTAATACCATTTTACATGAATAAATTTATATTAACCCCTCTGTTATTACTGTTTACACTGAGCTCCTCTGCCCAAAAACAGGCAAAAAAAACCGGTGAAGACGGCATTAAACCTGTAGGCATCATCAAAAACCTCAGCGATAGCGCTTTGCTTGATGTGGTGCAGCGCCAAACCTTCCGTTACTTTTGGGATTTTGGACATCCGGTAAGCGGCCTTGCCCGCGAGCGCAGCAACAAATCATTTGATTACGGCGATGAAGTGGTAACCACCGGCGGCTCGGGTTTTGGCGTAATGGCGCTTATTGTGGCCGACAGCCGCAAGTGGATAAGCCACGACCAGGCTGTTGATAGGATGGTAAAAATCGTCAACTTCCTGTTTAAGGCCAACTCCTTTCATGGCGCGTTCCCGCATTGGATGAACGGCGAAACCGGCAAGGTGATCCCCTTTGGCCGTAAGGATGATGGCGGCGACATTGTGGAATCGGCTTATCTTTTCCAGGGGCTGATCTGCGCCAAACAATACTTTACGGCCAATACCCCAAAAGAGCAGCGCATCCGCGATGTGATTAGCTGGATGTGGGGCGAAATGGAATGGGACTGGTATACCCGCGATGGCCGCGACGCCCTATACTGGCACTGGAGCCCCAATAATGGCTGGGCCATGAACTTTGCCATCCATGGCTTTAATGAGTGCCTTATAACGTACGTATTGGCGGCATCAGCACAACGCTACCCTGTTGGTGCAAACGTATACACCCAAGGCTGGGCGCAAAGCGATTTTTTTAAAAACGGAAAAACTTTTTATGGTTATAAGTTGCCTTTGGGTTTTGATTATGGCGGCCCGCTTTTCTTTTCGCAATACTCCTTCATGGGTTTAAATCCTAAAGGCTTAAAAGATCAGTATGCCGATTATTGGGAGCAAAATAAAAACCATACGCTGATAAATTATGCCTACTGTGTAGATAACCCAAAAAAATTCAAAGGCTACGGTCCCGACTGCTGGGGACTTACCGCCAGCGATAATTTTGAAGGCTATAACGCCCACTCGCCAACAAACGACCTGGGGGTGATAACCCCAACAGCTGCATTATCGGCGTTTCCATACACCCCGGAGCAATCTATGAAGGCCCTACGCCATTTTTACTACGACCTGGGCGATAAGATCTGGGGCGAATACGGCTTTACCGATGCCTTCAGCGAACAGCATAACTGGTACGGCAAATCATACCTGGCTATTGACCAGGGCCCCATCGTGGTGATGATTGAAAACTATCGCACCGGCCTGCTTTGGAAACTATTCATGAGCAGCCCCGATGTACAGCACGGCTTAACTAAACTTGGTTTTGAAAGCCCGGCAATAACAAAACACGATTAAGGGATTTTGCAGGATTGACAGGATTTCGAACGTGGTACACTCATAAATTACCTATAACCTCTTACATTTTCAAGGGGGCGAGCTTCTCAGTTTGAGCCTGTCGAAGACTCGCGCGGAGAGGCCTTTGCCCGCAATGCTTCGACAGGCTACCTATGACATGTTGTAGAATCCCAGACTTACGAAGTTTTAAAAACTTCGTAAGTCTTTCACCGATTTATCATTCCTCTTTCAGAATCCCCTGATTTAGCTCCAGGGCTGACATATTTTTAAAAACATCCTTTCTCCTTCATAACAGTTAGATTTACCAATAACAAACCAGTATATTAATATTCGATATTTTGAACAGGAAAGAAATTGATGCGTTTATAATAGCTCACCTCCTGAAAAGAATACCAATTTCGGCGGTTGAACAGGAGCATTTTTGCTCACTTTTAACCGTTCGGAAAGTTTTGCCGAGGCAGTATTTATTGCAGGAAGGAGATGTATGTAAGTATGAATTTTTTGTAGTGAAGGGGTTCCTCAGATCCTTTTTTATGGACGACAGGGGAAACCAGCATACGCTCAATTTTGCTATGGAAGATTGGTGGATTTCGGATACCAAAAGCTTTCTTCGGGAAACCCCCTCCTCTATAAATATTATCGCGCAGGAACTATCTATCGTATTGCAGATAGACAAAAAAAGTATCGATCAGCTATATCGGGATTTTCCTGTTTTTGAAAGATTCTGGAGAATTTTGAACCAGAACTTTAATATAGCACAAAACGAACGGCTGTTGAGTGCCATTTCATTGGACGGTGCTCAACGGTACCGGGCAATGTGCAAAAAATACCCTGCTATTGAAAACCGCATGCCTCAAAAACATATAGCATCCTACTTGGGTATTACACCTGTATTTTTAAGCATAATCAGGAGAAACGGTTAATACGTTTAATTATTTTAACGTTAAATATTAAAATAATTGAACACCGGATAATTTTTCCGTTTCCATATTTGACCTGTAAAATCAATTAAACATAATACCAACACCATGAAACTTGATCATGCCGCCTTACAGGTAAAAAATATGGATAAAGCGATAGCTTTTTATACAGAAAAATTAGGTTTTAGCTTAAATCATAGAGCCATAAACGAAGAAGAACAGGAAGAATATGCCTTTATTTCGGCAGGCGACGTTAGGATTGAACTGATAGAGGATTTAACTAACGATTATAAACCCGGACCTTTGCAAAAACCATACTGCCCCCACCTGTGTATGGAGGTCGACGATATGAAAGCGGCCCTTACAAGCCTTGAATTAATGAACATTCAAATTTTAAGGGGCCCGTTAACTATCGAAAATGAAGAAACCTGGGTATATTTTTCAGATCCCGATCATAATGTACTTGAATATATTCAATGGTATAACAAAAAGTGACCTTTTAATGGGTTGAAATATCGTAATTGTAAGGATGGATTAGCAGCCAAAGGTATTTTGACAGGGCCCACTTGATTAACTCTTTTTACCATGTCATTCTCTATGCATCGCTCCTCGTTAACACCCGGCGCCCTGAATCGCGTTGCCATCCTTTTGCCTTTCACCATTCACCTTTAGCCTTTTTCAAAAAACACTTTCCAGTTATGGTATTTTTCCATACATTTGCGGGCTAATTGTTGCTCATTGAAATCGCTTAGAACATATTCGATTCCTTTTACGGGATTAAAACTGGGGAAACACCGGTTTGATTTTACTGTTGATGATGCTTTTTTTGACGAATTTGAATATTCGCTGGTTAAAAAGGCTAACTTGCAGTGCGTTGTTGAGCTGGATAAGCAGGAGACGATGATTATCCTGAACTTTGACATTAAAGGCACCGTTGATGCAAGCTGCGACAGGTGTTTGGCTCAATATCCGCAAACGCTGGATATAACCGAACAGCAAATTGCCAAGTTTAGCGAGGAGCCGGTTGATGAAGATGACGAGATCATCACCCTGAGCAAAAATGATCACGAGATCAATATTGCCGGGTTGATATATGAATACATAAACGTTGCTATGCCATTTATATCGGTGTGCAGCGATGAGGGTAACACTTCATATTGTGATAATGAAATGCTTGACAGGCTTAACAGCCTGGCCGGAAACGAAGAACAAACTGAGGATACAGACCCACGGTGGGATGTACTCAAAAAAATAAATAAATAATAAAATAGCAGGATCATGCCACATCCAAAACGTAAAATATCCAAATCAAGAAGAGATAAGCGCAGAACTCATTACAAAGCTGAAGCTCCAACTTTAACCACTTGCCAAACTACCGGCGCTATTCATTTGCCGCACAGAGCTTATACTGTTGATGGTAACGTTTACTATAACGGTAAAGTACTTATTGAGAAAGCAGCAGTAGCCTAAGTTTATTTTCTGAAAATGAAGATTGGCTTAGATATTATGGGCGGTGATTATGCTCCCAAAGCAACTGTTTTAGGAGCAATCGAAGCTTATAAGGCTTTATCTGCCGACCAAAAACTGGTGCTTATAGGAGATAAAGATACTGCGGTTACTATTCTTCAGGAAAATAATGTTAGCCCCGATCATTTCGAGTTTGTGCATACAACCGAAGTGATTGGCATGGGCGAACACCCTACAAAGGCAATTGTACAAAAACCAAACTCGAGCATTTCAGTTGGTTTTCAGTTGCTTAAGGAAGGCAAAATTCAGGCATTCTCATCGGCAGGGAACACCGGCGCCATGCTGGTTGGTTCTATGTTTAGCGTAAAAACTATTCCGGGCGTTGTGCGTCCCGCCATGACTACCATTGTACCCAAACTTAAAGGAGGTTTGGGTATTTTGTTGGATGTAGGCGCCAATGCCGATTGCAAACCCGAGGTATTGCTGCAATTTGGCATACTGGGCAGCTTATTTGCCCAATCGGTATATGCTATCGAAAACCCAAGGGTAGCCCTCATGAATATAGGCGAGGAGGAAGAGAAAGGCAATATCCTTTGCCAGGCTACCTATCCCTTAATGAAAGAAACCAAACTATTTAATTTTGTTGGTAACGTAGAAGGCCGCGACCTGTTTAGCGAAGGGGCCGACGTTTTTGTGTGCGATGGTTTTACAGGTAATGTAATATTAAAGCTCGCCGAAACGTTTTATGTTATTACCCGCAAAAAACAGTTTAAAGACGAGTTTTTTGATAGGTTTAACTATGAGCAATATGGCGGCAGCCCCATCCTGGGTGTAAATGCCCCTGTTATTGTTGGCCATGGGATTTCAAGTCCCGAGGCTATAAAAAACATGGTCCTTTTATCAAAAAACATGGTGGAGAGCGGTCTGGTTGATAAAATTAAACAAGCTTTTCAGTAAAAATATAAAGATGAGTAAAATTCATGCCGCTATTACTGCTGTACATGGTTACGTGCCCGACTATGTATTAACCAACCAGGAACTGGAAACATTGGTAGATACAAATGACGAGTGGATAGTAAGCCGTACCGGCATTAAGGAGCGCCGTATATTAAAAGGCGAAGGTTTGGGCACATCTGACCTGGCCGTTCCGGCGGTACAGGCCTTGCTAAAAAAACGTGGCATAGGTGCCGATGAACTCGACCTGATCATTTTTTGTACTACTACACCCGATTATGTTTTCCCGGCAACAGCCAATATTTTAGCCAATAAAATAGGCGCAAAAAATGCCTGGGGATATGATCTTTCGGCCGCATGCTCGGGCTTTATTTTTGGCCTGGCTACGGGCTCACAGTTTATCGAGAGTGGTAAACACAAAAAAGTATTGGTAGTAGGCGGCGATAAAATGTCGTCGATAACCAATTACCAGGACCGCGCCACCTGCATTATTTTTGGTGATGGCTGCGGTGCCGTATTGCTTGAGCCAAATGATGAAGGCAATGGCATCATTGATTCTATATTAAAAAGCGATGGTTCGGGTGTTACCTATCTGCATCAAAAAGCAGGCGGATCAGTAAAGCCGGCATCGCACGAAACAGTTGACGCCCGTGAGCACTTTGCTTACCAGGAAGGCCAGGCTGTTTTTAAATTTGCTGTTACCAATATGGCCGATGTAGCCCATGAGGTGATGGAGCGCAATGGCCTTACCGGCGAAGACGTTGCATGGCTGGTACCACACCAGGCCAACAAACGCATTATCGATGCCACTGCAAGGCGCACCGGCTTAAGCGATGATAAGGTGATTATTAACATTGAACGTTACGGCAATACAACAAACGGCACCATCCCATTGTGTTTATGGGAATGGGAAAGTAAATTTAAAAAAGGAGATACCCTGATACTGGCAGCTTTTGGCGGCGGCTTTACCTGGGGTAGCATCTATTTAAAATGGGCATATTAGGATATGCAGATGAAAAGGAATGTGCAGATATGCAGATTTCAGATGTGCAGATGAAAAAAATAAAAACATCTGTAAGTCGCCAATGTTAACTATTTATCTAACAGGATGTCTTGATATACTGTAAATCGTTGCAGTAATAACTAATGTATAATAACTAAAAACACTTTTGCATATCTTCGTATTGCTTATCTGCACATAAAAAAACATCTGCATATTTGCACATCTGAAATCTGCACATTTGAACATAACTTTAGATATAAACTTTGTCCCCAACCAATTAATCCCCAACTATGGATATTAAACAAATTCAGGACCTTATTCGCTTTGTGTCGAAATCTGGCGTAAACGAAGTGTCAATTGAGCAAAAGGATTTTAAGATCACGATAAAAACCAACGAGACACAGCCGCAGGTTATCCATGCCAGCATACCGGCACAAACCGCGCCTGCTGCATTGCCACCGGCACCGGTTGCCGCAATTGAGCCGGTAGCCCCTTCGGCCCCTGCCGGTCCGGATACATCAAAGTATCTGACAATCAAATCGCCGATGATTGGTACTTTTTACCGCTCGGCAAGTCCTGATAAGCCTTTATTTGTAAACGTTGGCGACGAAATTAAAACCGGCAGCGTGGTTTGTATCATTGAAGCTATGAAGCTTTTCAATGAGATCGAATCAGAAATATCCGGCCGTATTGTAAAAGTACTGGTTGATAACGCATCACCCGTAGAGTACGACCAGCCTTTATTTTTAGTAGAACCTATATAATTGTTAAGTTGATTAGGTTGATTGGTTGATTAGGTGGGTGGTTATAGCTCAATTGATCAACCAATCAGCTTATAACTAATCTAAAGTTGCTTAAGCTTTCGTGGTTTTTAACTTAATCAACCACTTAACTTAATCAACCACTAACTAACAAAAACCATGTTTAAAAAAATATTAATAGCTAACCGGGGCGAGATCGCTCTGCGAATTATCCGTACCTGCAAAGAGATGGGTATTAAAACCATAGCTGTATATTCAACTGCCGACCGCGATAGCCTTCACGTACGTTTTGCTGATGAAGCTGTTTGCATAGGCCCACCACCAAGCCGCGATTCGTACTTAAATATCCCCAACATAATTTCGGCAGCCGAACTAACCAATGCCGATGCTATCCATCCTGGTTATGGCTTCCTGTCGGAAAATGCCAAATTCTCGGCCATTTGCGCCGAATATGGCATCAAATTTATTGGCGCCACAGCCGATCAGATCAACTCCATGGGCGATAAAGCTTCGGCTAAAGAAACCATGAAAAAAGCCGGCGTACCTATTGTGCCTGGCTCTGATGGTTTGTTAACTGATATTAAATCGGGCATCGCGATAGCTAATAAAATAGGGTACCCTGTAATATTAAAAGCAACCGCCGGTGGTGGTGGCCGTGGTATGCGTATTGTTTGGAAGGACGAAGAATTTGAAAACGCCTGGGATTCGGCCCGTGCCGAATCTGGTGCCGCTTTTGGCAACGATGGCTTGTACCTTGAAAAATATGTTCAGGACCCACGCCACATCGAAATACAGGTAGTAGGCGACCAGTATGGCAAAGTTTGCCACCTGTCTGAACGTGATTGCTCTATCCAGCGCCGTCACCAGAAACTGGTTGAGGAATCGCCCTCCCCTTTCATGACCGAAAAACTGCGTAAAAAAATGGGCGATGCCGCTATAAAAGGCGCCAAAGCGGTTAAATATGAAGGTGCCGGTACTGTAGAGTTTTTGGTTGATAAAGACCGCAACTTTTACTTTATGGAGATGAATACCCGCATACAGGTTGAGCACCCGGTTACCGAAGAGGTGATTAACTTTGATTTGATTAAAGAACAAATCAAAGTTGCTGCAGGCATCCCGATATCGGGCAAAAATTACGAGCCAACCATGCACGCCATTGAATGCCGTATTAATGCCGAAGACCCTTACAACAATTTCCGCCCGTCTCCGGGTAAAATAACCAACTTCCACTCGCCAGGTGGCCATGGTGTGCGTATAGATACCCATGTGTACACAGGCTATGTAATACCGCCAAACTACGATTCGATGATTGCTAAGGTTATTTGCTGCGCCCAAACGCGCGATGAGGCTTTGAGCACCATGGAGCGCGCCTTAAGCGAGTTTGTTATTGAGGGCGTAAAAACAACCATCCCATTCCATTTAAAATTGTTAAAAGATCCAAACTTCAGGGCAGGTAACTTTACCACCAAGTTTATGGATACCTTTGAAATGTAATATAAATTCAAACTATCTTCATACAATAAAACGTACTTAGCACTATAATGTTTATACAGCGGTATTTAACTTACAATGAGCGACAATAAATTAATTAAGGCCATAAAAGATAAAGGTAAAACGATGGAGGCCGAAATGTCTTTTTTCGATCACCTCGAAGCCTTAAGATGGCATTTGATACGATCGGCCATAGCCATTGTAATAATTACCAGTGCAGTGTTTTATTATTACACCTGGATTTTTAATAACGTTATCCTGGGTCCCAGCAGACCAGATTTCTGGACCTACCGGATGCTTTGCGCCCTTGGCCGTTTACTACACCGCCCTGGTTTTTGTATTGATAAAATTAATATCCAGCTCATCAATACCGAAATGGCCGGACAGTTTACGCTGGTCATTAACTCGTCGTTGCTGATTGGCCTTACCTTAGGTTTCCCTTATTTGCTATTTGAGCTATGGCGTTTCATACGCCCGGCCCTGCATGAAAAGGAACGCAAGGCGGCATCAGGGTTTGTATTTTACGCCACTGCCTTATTTATTTTAGGCGTTTTATTTGGCTATTATGTGATAACCCCCGAGTCGATCAATTTCCTTTCGGGTTTTACGGTGAGTGATACCATACACAACATGTTTGATATCGATTCTTACCTGTCGTCGGTATCTACCCTAACCCTGGCAACAGGCATCGTATTTGAACTGCCGATTTTGGTTTACATATTATCAAACCTAGGCATTCTCACCGCGAAATTTATGCGCGAAACCAGGCGCTACGCGATAGTGATTATCCTGATTGTTGCAGCCATAGTTACCCCAACACCCGATATGATGACCATGACCGTAGTAAGCATCCCGTTATTCGGGCTATACGAAGTAGGCATCCTGGTAGCGGCAGTAGTTGAAAAACGGAAATTGAAAAGGGCTCAGGACGAGGGATTAGCATAGATGTGCAGATTCCAGATTTCAAATGTGCAGATGAAAAATAGACTCAGATGAACTTTTGTCTGAACTCGGATTAAACGGATTTATCAGATTTTTTGGATTTGATTTGCAAGACCGGACATGCAAGTTTCTCTAATCGGGGCAATCCATTAATCTGACGAATCCAGGTTCGGATAAAAACTTTATGAAAGCCTTGTCGTTTATAAACGGCGGGGCTTTGTTTATTCAGGAGCATTTTGCACATTTGAATAATCATCCTCAAAACATTTGCAGCCCATCATCTGCACATCTGAAATCTGAAATTTGCACATCTAAATGACCAACCTCCCTCCATTAGCCGAACGCATGCGCCCAAAATCGCTTGATGATTATGTGGGACAAAAGCACCTGGTTGGGCCGGGGGCAGTTTTACGCAAAGCCATCGAATCGGGCGCCTTGCCCTCTATGCTGTTTTGGGGGCCGCCAGGGGTAGGTAAAACTACATTGGCTTATATCATTTCGCAATCGCTAAATCGCCCGTTTTTTGCGCTTAGCGCCATCAACTCGGGGGTGAAGGATGTACGGGAGGTTATTGAAAAAGCGTCCCTGCTAAAGCAAGGCGGCCAAACGCTGCCCATATTGTTTATTGACGAGATCCACCGCTTCTCTAAATCGCAGCAGGACTCGTTGCTGGGGGCAGTTGAGCGGGGTATTGTTACGCTGATAGGCGCCACCACTGAGAATCCATCCTTCGAAGTCATCTCGGCTTTGCTGTCGCGATGCCAGGTTTATATTTTACAGCCTCTTGCCGAGGATGATTTGTTGAACCTACTTGAAAAATCTATGCAAGAAGATGTGGTGCTGAAGGAAAAACACATCACCATAAAAGATCATGAAGCGATCATGCGCCTGTCGGGCGGTGATGCGCGCAAGCTGCTCAATATTTTCGAGCTGTTGGTGAACGCCTTTGACAGCCCTGATATCGTTTTAACCGACGAAGTTGTTTTGGAACATGTGCAGCAAAACATGGCCCTGTATGATAAAACCGGCGAGCAGCATTATGACATCATTTCGGCCTTCATCAAATCCATGCGCGGCAGCGACCCGAACGGAGCAGTGTACTGGCTGGCCCGGATGATAGCAGGCGGCGAAGATCCCTTGTTTATCGCCCGGCGTATGCTTATCCTCTCATCTGAAGATATCGGCAACGCCAATCCCAATGCCCTGCTATTAGCCCAAAGCTGTTTTGAGGCGGTAAACAAGATAGGCATGCCCGAATCGCAGCTGATATTATCACAAACAGCTATTTACCTGGCCACATCACCCAAAAGCAATTCGGCCACAACGGCTATTGGTGCGGCTATGGCGTTGGTAAAGCAAACCGGCGATTTGCCCGTACCCCTGCACCTGCGTAACGCGCCCACCAAATTCATGAAAAACATTGGCTACGGTAAAGATTATAAATACGCCCACAGCTACGAAGGCAATTTTACCGACCTTGACTTTTTACCCGATGCCATCCGCGGTACAAAAATTTATGAACCCGGTAACAACGCCCGCGAAAATGAATCAAAAGAGAAGTTGAAGAAGCTTTGGGGCGATAGGTATAAGTACTGAAGAAGAATCAAGAGTTAAGAATCAAGAGTCAAGGCGGATTTTTGATTTCGAATAATCGATTAACTTTCTTGAAACAAAATTCCCGGTTTAAGTACTTTAAATTTTATCTTGCCTTACATTCTTTTTACGGTTACTCTTAGATTTTTGTCTTAATTCTTGATTCTTAACTCTTGATTCTACTTCTATGGTTACATCCTTTATCAGTCATGAATTAAAAGCTTTCTGGCGATCAAAAAATACAGGGAAAAGTATTGCCATTCGCGTGGTGATGGCACTTTTAATCCTTTACCTGTTTTTGAACGTGCTTGTAGTGGGCATATTTTTAGATAAGATGCTGGAGGGCATGTTCCCGGATGAAGATCTTGTTAAGGCATTCTGCGGAATCATTCTTATTTATTTCTTGTTTGACTTACTGATGAGACTACAGCTGCAGGAGTTGCCCACTTTACGGGTGCAGCCCTATTTACACCTGCCGGTAAAAAGAAACGCGCTGGTGCGTTACCTGGCCTTAACCGCGGCTCTGTCAATTTTTAATTTATGGCCTTTTGTGCTGTTTTTGCCCTTTGTATTCAAAGTAGTAGGCCCCGATTCGGGCGCTATGGTAAGCTTTGCCTTTGTTGTTGCTATTGCGGGGCTTACAGTGTTCAACAATTACCTGGCGCTGTATATTAAGCGGAAATCGAACCTTAACGGCTGGGTGTTTTTGATTGCCGCTGCCGTTTTAATATTGATCATTACCTGCGATTTCAGGTGGCATCTGTTCTCTACCAGGGATATCTCTTACGCCTTTTTCGGACACCTGATTACCATGCCGATACTTGCTTTGCTGCCGTTTGTACTGGCCGTGGTGATGTATTATTTAAACTTCTACTATCTTAAACAAAACCTTTACCTGGAAGAGCTTACCGCTCACAAAAAAGTATCCTACAAAAGCAGCACCGATATACCGTTCCTTTCGCGCTTTGGCCACGTTGGTGACCTGGTCGCAAACGAAATTAAGCTCATCCTTCGCAACAAGCGGCCACGGTCGGCCCTGATCATGGGTTTGTTTTTTATGTTTTACGGACTTATTTTTTATACCAATAAACATTACAGCGAAAGCTGGTACCTGTTTGTTGGCATGTTTATGACGGGCATTTTTATCATTAATTATGGCCAGTTTATGTTTAGCTGGCAGGCATCGCATTTTGATGGTATTCTGGTGAGCAAAATTAACTTTACCGATTTTTTAAAAGCCAAGTATTTACTTTTTACGCTGGTATCAACCGCAGCTTTTTTTCTTACAACGCCATATGTTTACTTTGGATGGACGATACTATTGGCTCATTTTGTAATGTACCTGTGGAACATCGGCGTTAATACAACCATAGTTTTGTTTTTTGCCAACCGTAATGCCAAACGGATCGATCTGTCGAAAGGGGCATCGTTTAACTGGGAAGGGGTTGGCGCCACTCAGTTGCTGCTTTCGTTCCCGCTTATTTTAACGCCATACATTATTTACCTGCCCTTCGCACTGTTTAAACACGCCTATGTGGGCCTGTTTGTACTGGGCGCCATAGGCGCGATATTCATTTTAACCCGCAACTTCTGGATCAAAAAACTGGAAGAGGATTTTGTACAAAAAAGGTATACCATAGCCGAAGGCTTCAGAAATAAATAGTTATGATTGAAATAAAAGACATTAAAAAGATATATAACGGTGTAACTGTAGTTGATATACCGCACCTGGTAATTAACAAGGGCGAAAGTGTTGGCCTGGTAGGTAATAACGGCGCCGGTAAAACTACATTGTTCCGGATGATACTTGACCTTATCCGGCCCGAAACCGGCGAAGTTTTATCCAACGGCGAAGTTGTGGCCGGCCATGAAAGCTGGAAAAATTATACCGCGTCATATCTTGATGAAGGCTTCCTGATAGATTACCTTACCCCCGAGGAGTACCTGTATTTTATAGGCGGCCTGCACCAGCAAAGTAAAGCCACTGTTGATGAAGCCTTGGTAAAGCTGTCCGATTTTTTTAATGGCGAGATCCTGAAAAAAGGCAAGTACATCCGCGATTTATCCAAAGGTAATCAATGTAAAGTAGGTGTTGCATCCTGTGTGCTGCAAAACCCGCAATTGCTCATGCTGGACGAACCCTTTGCCAACATCGACCCCAGTACCCAGTTCAGGCTAAAAAACATGCTGAAGGAGTTGAATAAAGCGCAGGGCATAACCAATATAGTATCCAGCCATGACCTTAACCACATCACCGATGTTTGCGACCGCATCCTGCTGATGGAAAAAGGGGTGATTATTAAAGATATTGCCACCAACTCATCAACGTTAAAAGAACTGGAAGACTATTTTGGAGTTGGAGTGCCTGAAGATGCGGCAATTTCCGTTATTGATAAGATTGACGAGGAGGAGAAAAGTTCGCGAATAGATTGTATGTATGAAATTGGTTGAGTGTAAGTAAAAAGAGTTCTTGAAAAAAAGGTTGTAGATTAATTGTGAAAAACAGTTACAAACACTTTAAAACAAGAACTCATGAAACAAGGTACACAATTAGATTTTAGCGGTCAAAAGATTTTTGTAGGCATAGATGTTCACAAAAAATCGTGGAAGGTTTGTCTTCGGACAACGCAAATGGAACTTAAAACATTTTCGCAAAACCCCTCTGTAGCAGACTTAAGCAAGCACTTAAAGGAGCACTATCCATCGGCCAGCTATCACGTTGTTTATGAAGCAGGCTTTTGCGGATTTAGCTATCAGCGTGATTTTAGTGACCGGGGAATCAACTGCATTGTTGTACATCCGGCGGATGTCCCTACAACAGACAAAGAAAAGCAACGGAAGTCGGATACTGTAGATTGCCGTAAGCTTAGTAAATCACTGAGCGAAAACGGGCTTGAGGGTATCTTTATTCCAGGCATTGAACAGCAGGACGATCGCGGGGTTATCCGTGTTTATCAGCAAATGATAAAGGATCAGACCCGGTTTAAGAACAGGATTAAAAGCCAACTGCATTTTCAGGGGATAGCTATTCCAGCAGGAGATGATCATAAATACTGGTCGGCCAACTTTATTAAGTGGCTTAAAGCGCTGCCTTTAGCCCCAGCCGCAAAAGTAGGTTTAGATATATTGCTTCTTGGATATGAGCAAAGCCGAAGTATGGTATTGGCAGCAACCAAACAGGTGCGGATCTTATCGCGCCAGGACCGGCATAAAGAGGGAATAACTTTACTTAGAAGCATTCCYGGAGTAGGCGAGATCACAGCTTTGTTATTTTCAACTGAGATTGGTGATATGAGTCGTTTTAAAGAATTAGACGATTTGTGTGATTATGTAGGCCTGGTGCCCAAGGTAAGTGGAAGCGGGGAAAAAGAAACCGTTATGGGCCTTACCCATCGTGGCCATCATCAGCTGAGAGAAAAACTTATTGAAGCAAGTTGGGTAGCTATACGATTGGATCCGGCTATGACGATGGCTTTTAATGATTATTGTAAAAGGATGAAAAAGAATAAGGCTATTATTAAAATAGCCARAAAGTTGCTTAACAGGATTCGCTTTGTTATGAAAAACCAGGTAAAATATGTTACAGCAGTAGTTAAATAAACAGACTGATACCAAATAAATAATCGATCTGTTTTTTTATAAAACGGTAAACCGAACAGAAGGATCCGCAGCCCGCAAGGTGTCTGCATTGAATAGATTCCGGTTGCCCTTTTTATCAAATAATATAAACGCGATCTTGCAGTCCGGCTACCGGTATCTGCTTATAGGAGATTGATTGAAGATTTATCAAGGTATCTACATCATAAAAGCTGGTGAAGGTTTTTTTAGCCATTCATGACCAGGATAAATAAAAAGGCCTCCTTGTGAGAGACCCTTTATCCTTGGTTCAGCAGATCATATTGCTGGCAGGTTGCTCCTCAGCAGCGCCTGTTTCCTCTTTTGATCTGCATATGAAAATAAAAAAACTTGGCCATGCTTTGGTTTTTTTATTAGAAAAATATAACTTTATGTAATCTATTATCGCTTTTCAAGAGTAATTGCCTTACTTGCTGACAAATTTCATCATAGGAGATCCTTCGGAGATCCTTC
>NZ_JBFUCY010000037.1:0-77311 GCF_056404995.1 Mucilaginibacter sp. P2_A5 | reverse complement strand
AAGGTTGAACTGCTCAAAGAGGCGGGGTTCAATGCTGTAAGAACTTCTCACAATCCACCATCGCCGGCATTTTTAAATGCTTGTGACAGATTAGGCTTATTGGTTGTTGATGAAGCATTTGACTGTTGGAAAGTAGGGAAAAACAAACATGATTATGCCGAATATTTTAACAAGTGGTGGAAACGCGACCTGGAAGCCATGGTTATGCGGGATCGTAATCATCCATCAATCGTAATATGGAGCATTGGGAATGAAATAGTAGAAAGGGGTAGCCCAGGAGCCGTAGAAACAGCCAGAATGCTTGCAGGTGCCATAAAAAAAATAGATACTGTTCGCCCGGTTACATCGGCCATTGTGGATAACGGTAAGGACTGGGCAACGCTTGATTCCCTGATGGCGGCGCATGACATTGGCGGGTATAATTATCATTTGCAGAGCGCGTCTGCCGATCATCAGCGGGTACCTTCACGAATGATCATTCAAACTGAATCGTACCCCAAGGATGCTTTTGCCAATTGGAAGCTGGTAGAAGACAACAATTACGTTCTTGGTGATTTTGTTTGGACAGCTATAGATTATCTTGGAGAATCGGGAATAGGTCGTTGGTATTATTCGGGCGAGGTGCCTGGCGAACACTGGGAACATGATTTTTTCCCCTGGCATGGTGCTTATTGCGGAGATGTCGATCTGATTGGATGGAGGAAGCCGATTTCGCATTATCGAAACTTGTTATACAATAATACCGAAAAACTTTTCATGGCTGTCCAGGAACCTGAACCAGCCCCCTTGGAAATTAAAACAACGTGGTGGTCTGTTTGGCCAACCTGGGAAAGCTGGAACTGGCCAGATTATATTGGAAAGGATATTAAAGTGGAAGTTTATTCAAAGTATCCTAAGGCGCGCCTTTATCTCAACAACAAACTTATTGGCGAAAAACCTACGGCAATAGCGCAGGAACATAAAGCCGAATTCACCGTGCCCTATTTGCCGGGACAGCTTAAGGCAGTCGGTGTAGATAACGATAAAGAGGTTGAATCAACTGTTTTGCAAACGTCGGGCGGAGCTGCAAAAATAAAATTGACTGCCGACCATAAAAAGATATTGGCAAATGGGCAAGATTTGTCCTATGTCACCATTGAGATAACAGACAGTGCCGGCATAGTTCAACCGAATGCCATAAATCGCCTGCATTTTAAAATTGAAGGGCCTGCCACCATTGCGGGAGTTGATAATGCCGATTTGAAGGACACAGATCCATATGCAGCGGATACACGTAAGGCCTGGCACGGACGTGCGTTAGTGGTCATTAGAAGTACGCACAATGTTGGCGATATTAAGCTTACCGTAAGTTCGCCGACTTTACCTGAGGCTGTTTTAAATATCAAAACAGCTAAGCCCTGATTTGAGTAAAAAGAGATTTATAGAAGTCGGGGGACAGGACACGGAATAGGTTTGTGTGGAGCAAAAGTTTGATGCATTATAAAAGATAAATACATGAAATTTAAATTTTTCAATCTGTTCATTTTGTATATAGTTACTGCCTTTAAGATCAGCAAGTGTACAAACTGATCCCGAGCTGGCACACGCGACACGCGTGTGCCAGCTAAAGCAACGCCCATCAACGGTCTTATTTATTTTAACACACAAACACACCGATTCATGAAAGTAATTTTTAATTCAGTACTTCTAATTCTTCTTTTATTTTACTTTAAATCTAATGCACAACAGAAGAGAATTATGTATCAGGATTCTGTCCAAACGGTGAAACTGCGGGGCAATGCCGGGGGAAAGCGTTTCGATGGAATTGGTGTGGTAAATGGTGGAGGCGCTACATCGGTACTGCTGAAGGATTATCCCGAACCCCAACGCAGTCAGATTCTCGACTTACTTTATAAGCCAAAATTTGGAGCTTCCGTAAGCGCACTGCTTGTTGAGATTCCCGGCGATGGTAATTCAACGCAGGGGGCCATGCCGAGCCACATGCACACGCGTACCGATCTTGATTACTCCCGGGGCTACACCTGGTGGATATTACAGGAAGCCAAAAAGCGCAACCCTGATCTTACCCTCGATGCTACCGCGTGGAGCGCTCCCGCATGGGTTGGGAACGGAAATTTTTGGTCGCAGGATGCAGCCGATTATTATGTTAAGTGGCTTCAGGGGCTTCGTAAAGTTTACGGCCTTGAATTAGATGCCATCGGCTGCCGCAATGAAAAGGGATCCGACTACAATTTTGCGAAGACATTCCGTTCTACCCTTGATGCCAACGGCTTTGAAAAAATTAAGCTTCATGGGTTTGATCTCTGGTGGAAAGACAAACTAGACTTCGTCAAGGACTTTTCTAAAGATGAGCAGCTTCGCAACTCCATAGATATTATCAGCGCTCACACATTTTATGAAGGAGACACCGCTTCCCGACAAGTTCAGGAGATGGCTCAGAAACTTGATAAACCTATCTGGAACACTGAGGATCATGTTTATAAGAAAGGCTTCGATTGCCTGATCAGTATTGTAGAGTGTTTCAACCGCAACTATATTCAAAGCGGTGTCACCAAGATTGTGAATTGGTATGATATTGCAGGTGTTTACCCTATCGAGCCATACTCAGAAGACCCTGCTGCTATGCTGGCACAGTCGCCATGGAGCGGGCATTATCAGGTACGCGAGGCTTTGTGGGGTTATGCACATTATGGGCAATTCTCGAAAGTTGGGTGGCAATACCTGAATGGGGGGAGTGTTAACCTTAAAGGTGGCGGTACTTTAGTAACCTTAAAATCGCCTGGAAAGGACTACAGCATCATTATAGAAACAAAAAACGCAAAAGCTCCACAGCAAATCCGTTTTCAGATCGGCGAGGGATTGTCTCTAAAACAGCTTTGCGTATGGCGTAGTAACGAGAAAGAGCATTTTGTACAGCAAGCGGGTATAAAGCCGATAAAGGGCACATTTACACTAACTTTAGCGCCCAATTCCGTTTACTCTCTTTCCACTACTACAGGGCAGCAAAAGGGAAGCTTTGCTAATATTCCCGATTCCAAGCCCTTCCCCTTTCCATATTATGAAACATTTGAACAATATTCCTCGCCTAAAGCATGGGGGCATTTACCACGCTACACTGCTGATATTGTCGATGCATTTGAAATCACTGAACGCCCGGATAAAAAAGGCAAGTGCCTGCGCCAGGTTGTTCCGGAGGGAACCATCTCCTGGGCACCAGACTGGCGACCTTACAGTATTTTAGGTGATGCGCAGTGGAAGGATTATGAAGTAAGCGCTGATGTTTATTTAAATGCAGGCGATATTGTTGGGGTTATGGGCAGGGTCAATCACGTTGGTACCGGGTATGGATTTATTCCAAAAGGCTACTACCTACAGCTTGAAGACAATGGCAAATGCAGCATAATTGTAACCAGGGGAAAAGGGAATAAAAAGGAACTTACCGGAGATGCTGAACAACAAGCAATTATCAAAAAACAAAACGATGAAAGCGAAGGTGGGGAAAAGGTGCTTGGTGAAATACAACTTTCAAATATCAGCCACAGCCAATGGCATAACCTGAAACTCCAATTCGAAGGATCTGTTATTAGCGCATTCGTTGATGAAAAGCAGGTACTACAAGTGACGGATAGCTTGTACACCCAGGGAATGGCGGGACTAATTGCTGGTGGCGGAAAAAAGCTCAGTACGCCTTTTTACGATAATTTATTGATCAAGGGCAGAAATGCTCCCGTGCCGAAGCCTTCTCTTGCAGCACCAGGACAACTGCCGATCTATACCGTTAAATAATTCTGTCGGCGAACAATCCCCTCTGGAGGGGAAGTTACTTCCGTTTCCCCCGCCTTGGCAAGCTTATGGACTGGTTCTGTGCGTCTGCGGAGCTTGTGCGCTATTGGTAGTGCAGCGCATCTTCAAAATTTTAAATCAGCTATTTAGCATGGTCAAAGTGTAGCGGAAACCCTGAACTCTTTTTTCCAGAACGCGGTGATCAATGGTTCTGGAATGTTCACTTACGGTTAGTTTTCAATCCATTAAGGCCGCTTTGATCAATCCGGGTAAGAGTCTGAAAACGGAATGATTCTATAAAACTTATATAATTACAACTCAAACGCCTCGAGTCGAAAGATTTGAGGCGTTTTTGTATCCATTATGACTGGGCAAGAGCCATTTTCACAGAAGTATCCACTTTAGGTTTAGTTTCGCAGGTTAAATAGTTTAATGCACAAAGGAATAAGTGCGATTGAAACAGCAATAAAAATTATTACTCTTATATAGTTAAGGTTCTGCCAAAGGGATGTTCTCCTCATTAAGTCCTTTGCTGGTGCTGGCGTTTCAGCGATTTTTTGGAACTCAATGATGTTTGATGCAAAATAAGAAACCGTCCAAATTCTTACCGTAAAATGAACGGCAAACAAAATCAGCAACCAATTTCTTACGGGACTTATCTTCCAACTAAAAACGATGGCAAGTATAAACACTATTTCGTGCAACGAATGAAATAGTATCCAAAAGAATTTCAAACTTGCTCCTTTTCCGTCCGACAGAAGTTTGAAGTTGTCCGGCGGTGAAGCTACCCACTTAGGGACAAACACAAGTGTTTCAAAAATCTGTGCTCCGTTCATCAAAAAGTAAATGAGTATCGTCATACAAAGCCATAGTTCGGCTCTGATTAGGTATGCTTCAGTGATTTTTTCCATTTATTTTTTGTTTAAATTTTTAGTCGTTTCAATCATAATAGTGGTTGCTTCTGTAAAATACCTTTCAATGATTTGAATTTCTTTTTCAGAAAACGAAGCGATGAGGTCAGCCGTCTTTCGTTGCAGGTCGCTGAAAATCGGTTCTAACAAGTTCATACTATTCTCCATATTTGGTACGATAATAACTTTTCTCCTGTCTTCTTTGGTAAACTGTCTTTTTAGAAGTTTCTTCTTCTCCAGGCGGTCTACCAGTCCTGTAACAGCACCCGTTGTAAGCCCTGTTAGTTTAGAGATGTCGCCGGCGGTTAGTTCCTTGTATTGGAGGATAAGCCCTAAATACTTGTGGTCGGTGCCTGAAAGCCCCGCCTTTCGGGCAATAGCTTCGTGCATAAAAATGGAAGCGTCGGAATACTGCCGGCTCGCAGTTTTGAATTTGTCGACCATAGTGGCTGGTTTCTTTTCACTCATTATCTAAATATCTTAGATCCAAAGATAAATAGATTGTGAGTAATATTTCAATGTTTTAGATTTTTTTAATGGATTTTAATCTTAAGCAGATACCCGTCGAAAAAAGCAACACTAGTGTTGCCATTTATATTGGGAATGTTGTATTGTTTGAATGCTTACGGTTTGCATAACCCTCGTGGTTCGTGTAAGTATCTGATTGGTAGTTAATTATGTATTTATATTTTTCCCCTGCCGTGTTATTTCGGAGAATTGTGTGAGTTTGTCGGTATTTAAACATTGATCAGCTTTCATAAGATTTATTTGCCGTCTCGATCAAGATTTTTTGAAAAGCCGCCTATTTCAATCAATTCATCAATAAAACGGTGCGGATTCTGCACCGTTATCCACCCATTTCTAAGAAGCCTTTTTACAGATGTAAAAAGGCTTCTTTTATGCCCTCAGGGCAGTTTTTCGATGAAAATGAAATTCGTCAGTTGAAAGCTGATGCGTTGTGTTTCTGATCAATTTACAATTAGAAATATTACCCCCTACACAATTTGAACCCCTCTTCCCGGAAACAATATTTTTTGCCTCGATGATAGGATGGATTATTTTAGTATCTCCAGCAATTCAACCTCCCAAATAAGTATAACAGCTCCTGCAGGATAATCGGGTGTAGGTCTGTTGAATCCGAGCTTAGGAGGGAGAAATAATCTGTATTTGCTGCCTACGCTCATCAATTGCATGCCCTCGGCCAGGCCTGGAAGTAAATCTCGAATTATTTTGTTGAGCGGCGAATGGCTATTGGATGTTTCTTTAGATTCTCTACCCACCATAGCGGTCCTTTGGAAATTGAATTTCACATTATCTGTTGCTAAAGGCTTTGGCCCTGTTCCCTGGCTTATTATTTCATACTGCAAACCACTGGCTGTGGTAATAATGCCTGGTTTCTTTTTGTTTTCGGCTAAAAACTTCTCGGCCTCCTCTTTAGGGGTTAAGGCTGCCGGTGCAGGAGGAGGTTCAGAAATGACAAGTTGCTTATCTTTAACGGCGGGTGTATATTTTATATTTTTAACTAAGTTATCCCCTTGCCTTGCAACAAAAATATCGTTTATAGAAAGATTAACTGTTCCCGCTAATTGACCGTTCTTCCAGTAGCGCATCCCTATACTGCCATCAAGTTCTCCCAAACCGGCTATGTATACATCGTCACCGTCTACGGCTATCTTATAAGGATCTGAACCCGAACCCGCCAGTCTGGCAAGCACTGTAGGCACGTCATTTTTCCAATATTTGGCAAACCCATTTTCCCATCCGGCCACATACACGTTCTTACCTGAAACAGCAATGGCAGTGGCCCTGGCTTCATTCAAACTTCGGTCGGTTAAGAAAACGGTGCCTTTAGCACCACACCAATAAGCAACGCGATAATATGCGTTGTTATTACCTGCAGGTTCGGCGTACCTGCCAGGGATATAAATATTATCGTCCACTATACGGATAGATGCCGCTCTTATGGGCAAAGGATCGTTAATTATTTTTACGGGCTCTCCATTTTTCCAATACTTAGTGTAGCCGTTTTTAACTTGGGGGTCAGATGAATCTGAACCGGCAATGTAAACATCTCCCGTTTTGTAATCAATGGCAACGGATGTGGCATTTGATGCGCCAATAACATTGAGTGGTACCGGCTTTCCATTTTTCCAACACCTGGCCCAGTCACTGAACGGGCTGTACATATCGGACCGATCATAGATCCGCTCATACCCAACTACATAAACATCACCGTTCCTGTTGTCTACAGCTATGTCATAAGCATGCCCAAATATACGCTTACCGCTGGTATTGGAAAGCTGTGTTTCTGTGTTGTTTTTCCAATACACCGCCTGGCCGTTGTGCATGCCTGCCGCATAAACATCATTACCAACTACAACCAGCGATACAATTTCCGACTGGCTTTGCGTATTGGCCAGCAATACCGCTACGCCGTTTTTAAGATAGGTTGCAACCGGTGTTTTTCCATCTGGCATTGAATATCCGGCCAGGTATATGTCCGCTCGTTTCTGCTGCGTTCCGGCTATATTAACAGGTTTCTTGTTACTACTGTTGTGGTGCTGCGCATTTGCGCCAAAAGATAAAAAGCTAATCAGGCCGGCAAGCAGGAGCCTGCCATTTAGCGTAAGTAATTGCTTCTTCATAATTGTTTAAGGTTTCCCGTACAGTTTATCATTATTATACGAATAGGATTACAATAAAGTTAGCGAACAGAATCTTAAATAAGTCCAAAAATGAATTTAGCTTATGGTTGGTATTTTCACCACAGCATTTTGATAAAAGATCTCGTTTTCCCAAAAAAAGCAGATCAAAGCTATTAAGATACATATCTTAGTTTGTAACAAGTTACCCGCTGTATTAATATTATTCCTTTTGATTGGTTTAATAAAACGGGCGGGGATTATGGGTATGTTTGGCCAGCCACTGCAAAATTAAATTTAAGAAGTTTTGAATTGGCCGGAAAAGGTATGCGAATGGGGGATTTTAAAATTCAGTTACAGAATCAGTCTTGAAAAACCGCTTATTTCAATCAATTCCTCAATAAACGGTGCGGATTCTGCACCGAGTTTTAAAGGTTGTCTGAAAAGACAGCCTTTTTTTGCTTCACAGTAACCAAATAAAATTTTGGTCAAAATTTTATTGATTTTTTAGAAGAGAGTTTTTGAAGTATATTTTGGTAAAAAAAAGGAGGTCGCTTAGCTATTTTTGCCTAATATGATTTATAAATAATTGATTGTGAAAAAGATATAAAATTTGGCGTGTCAATTCGCTTATTCTCCACAATTTTGAAAAAAGCTTCGGGTTAAGGCTATCCGATTGTCTTTCTCATACGCGTAAGTTGGATTGTGTTATTTATATACAATCTATGGCCTTGTTTGTAAATACTTAAGTAAAACTGTAATCTTTTCAAGAGTTGTGCGTCAAATGTTTAGCATCGGCAAAAAAAGTTAAATTAGCACCATGCCCGATAATTTTTTCAATAAGCTATCAAACGTAATAACACTGACAGAAACTGATAAAGCGATTTTCAGACAGCATATTATTGTAAAGAAGTTACGGAAACGGCAATACCTTTTGCAGGAACGGGAGGTTTGTAAGTATGTTGCCTTTGTGAGCAAAGGCCTGCTTCGCTCTTACCTGGTAGACGCAAAAAACAACGAACACATTATTCAATTTGCGCCGGAGGGTTGGTTTATTTCTGATTTATCCAGTTTTATAAGTGAAGATCAATCCAGTCTGAATATTGATGCGCTGGAAGATTCAGAACTGATATTAATAAGCAAAGCCGCACATGTATACCTGGAGACGGCGGTTCCTGAATTTTACAAATTTAATTACAAACAGTACCGTGGTGCCTATATTTCGCTGCAAAAGAGGTTAACAGATATGTTCACGCTGTCAACCGAAGAAAAATACACCAAACTTTTAAGTGTTTATCCGGATATTATGCAGCGCGTGCCTCAGCATATGATTGCTTCTTATCTTGGGTTAACGCCGGAAACACTAAGCCGTGTAAGAAAAAAACTCTTTGTAAAAAAAGACTGATATTATATTAATTCATTGATTTGAATCAATGTAATTTATTGATTGATGTCAAGACATTGGCAGCAATTCCGTTCTATTTTTATCCCGAAGCTTTTAATGGTCAAATTAAGCATTGGAATGCCAAATTTGTCTGCCCTGAAGCATTCGTTTAACCAAATTAAAACCAATTATTACATGAAGAAATTATTATTATTTGCAGTTACGCTGCTTTTACAAACCTCGTTATTTGCCCAAACAACTACCTGGAAAAATGATAAAATGCATTCTAAACTTAAGTTTACCGTTACCCATCATTTGCTTTCGGATGTAGACGGCTTGTTCAAAAAATTTGATGCGACCATAACCGCAGCCAGCCCCGATTTCAGTGATGCCGTTTTTGAACTTTCGGCAGATGTGTCCTCAATCAACACAGATGTTGAAATGCGTGATAATGATTTAAGAAGTGCTAACTTTTTTGATGTCGCGAAATACCCCGCTATTACCTTCAAAAGTTCATCAATAAAAGCAGATGGAACAAACAAGTATAAGCTTACCGGCAGCCTTACCATGCATGGTGTTACAAAACCTGTAACGATGGACCTTTGGTACCGCGGCACAAAGGAGAATCCAAATAGCAAGAAAAACGATGCCGGTTTTAAATTGCGGGGTACATTGAAGCGTTCAGACTTTAATATTGGTTCAGGCACTCCTACGATACTTGTAAGCGACGAGGTAGAGATAGCAGCCGACGGCGAGTTTGCAAAAGCCAATTGATAACTCCGGTTAAGCAACTTTCATCTGCATTGAATAATTGATGCATACCCATCATTCGATTAAATCCTTGCTTTGATTGAAATGATGTTCTTTTTGTACCTTCAACAAAATAAGTCTCTATTATCAAACCTGTCGTTCTTCTTAAACTATAATATAATGAAAAAACACATCATCGCCTTAGCAATTGTTTTAACTGCCCATATCACCAACCAGGCTTTTGCACAGTTACCGGTAATACCGCTTGCCAATCAAAAAACTTTGTTACAAAGCAACGACCCTAAGCTTGCGGCCAATAAAAAACTCGTATACGATTGCTGGCGGGAGGTGCTGGAAGCAGGCCATCTTGAATTGACAGATAAATATCTTGCCGAAAACTATATGCAGCACAATCCAAATGTTCCGACAGGACGAAAGGGGTTTGTTGAATTATTTTCAAAGTTTGCCAAGCCTAAGGCAATTGTGGATACCATAAAAGCCCCGGTGGTTGCCATTGTTGCAGAAGGAGACCTGGTGGTGATAAGCTTTGCCTCGAAATTACCCGACCCGGCCGACAGCACAAAAACCTACACCACTACCTGGAGCGACATGTTTCGGATTGAAAACGGAAAACTTGCAGAACATTGGGACGGGGCTCAAAAATCGAAGAATTAACGCAGCGTTGTTTTCCAATTCCAATCGGGAATTACCGGCCGGGCGACCGGGTTTTCGAAATAAAAAGGATGTTTATCCCGAACCAACAGGATATTGATAACAGATGTTTTAATACCAATTATACACAGTTATGTATATGTCAAGCAGAAGAAAATTCATAGGGCAGTTGTCACTTGTTACCGCTGCAATCACCCTTCCCAATTTTGCCAGTTCTTCAATTCTGGCAGGGGATGATTTCGTAATAGCTGAAGTCGCCGAGGGAAAACTCAGGGGCATCAGAAAGGACGGTGTATGTTTATTTAAAGGCGTTCCTTATGCCGGGAGGCTATCAGGTGACCGGCGTTTTAAAAGACCGGCTCCTTTGGGGCCCTGGACAGGTGTGCGTGATGCTTTACAACTTGGCGCCCCCAGTATTCAACCACAATTTCAATCTCGGGCCGTAAACGAACCCAAGCCAGATGAAGACTGCTTGTTTTTAAATGTTTGGACGCCAGCTAATGATAATAAAAAACGTCCTGTAATGTTTTACAACCATGGAGGCGGTTTTTCTAACGGCTCTGGCGGCGCCCTTGATCAGGATGGCTCAAACCTTGCCCGCTTTTTTGATGTGGTTGTAGTAGAGACAAATCACAGATTGGGATTAATGGGTTTTCTCTATTTGGAGCACATTGCAGGCCCGGAATATGCCGGCTCGGGTAACAATGGCCTTTTGGATATTGTTGATGGCTTAAAATGGGTAAAAAAGAATATTGCAGCTTTTGGAGGCGACCCTGATAATGTGATGATATGGGGAGAATCGGGCGGAGGCGCAAAAACAAGTTGCTTATACGCCATGCCCGCAGCAGCCCCGTATTTCAATAAGGCTTCAATCGAAAGCGGTCCCGGCCTTAGAATGTTGCCAAAGGAGGCAGCAATGGAAATGACAAAATTAGTATTCAGGGAACTGGATATCGATCTGAAGGACTGGAAAAAAATACTTGATGTTCCTGTGAAAGATCTGATCGATGTTCAAAATAAAGTTCCCGGCTTGATGGCTGTCAGCGACTATATTCGCCAACACGGTGTGGTGGGGTTTGTCCCTAATAATTTTGCGCCTGTGGTGGATGGTGTTGCACTGCCCCATGATCCTTTCGACCCCTTAGCGCCGAAAATATCAAAGGATAAGCCACTGATGACCGGCTGGAATGAGGATGAATGGGCATTTTTCGCGATGTATTCAACTGACAAGAGCGCGCTCAAAAACGAATTTACATTTGAGGCATTACAAACAAATATCCAACCGGAGTTTGGTGCTGATACGCAGAAAATAATTGACACCTACCGGCGTACAAGGCCTAACGCATCGGCAAGTGACATCTGGATGGCGGTTAAATCAATCAATATGATGGGGCTTGGCACCATTGCCATTGCAGAAAGAAAAGCGGGACAACATGGCGCCCCCGTATACCTGTATAACTTTGGTTATAAATCTGAGGCGAAGATCCCTGACACTGACTATCCTTTTGGTACGCCGCATGCTATGGACATCACGTTCAAATTCAATAATGAAGTGCCAGGGGCGCCGGCCGGTTTTTTAAGCGGGAACAAGCCTGAGCGCTTTACTGCATCGCATTATATGGCGGAGTTATGGACTAATTTTGCCAAAACAGGTAAGCCTGCCGCGAAGGATGTTCCAGAGTGGCCGGCTTATAATCTGAAAGACAGGCCTACCATGCGCATTGATGCTAAATGCGAGGTAATTAATGACAGGTACAAGGAAGAACTGGCCATGTGGCGGTCAATAGGCCGGATAGGCTATCACTCGCTTAATTCAAGGTAAACGGTATTCCCTGAAATGGTAGCCAGACTGATATGCTGGCCATGCAACATCAGTTATAAAAAACCGGATACGATCCTATTGCAGATTTAATCAATGGCCCGACGCAAGAAAGCTGTTTTATTAAACAATAAGTACTGCTATCTTTAACCTGTAGATAAACCAATTATCAAGGACCATGATTTTAAAAACAACCTGGGCTGTTGCACTATCAACACTATTGATGGCGCCCGCCTTTGCCCAAAATGTTGCCATACCGCACCTGGAGAACAAAGGAAATGTCAAACAACTAATTGTTAACGGAAAACCGTTCCTGGTTCTTGGCGGCGAGCTTCATAATTCCAGTACATCCACCGCGTCCTATATGGCCCCGATCTGGGGCAAAATGAAGAAAAAGCATTTGAATACGGTGATCGCCCCGGTTTACTGGGAATTGCTGGAACCATCAGAAGGAAAATTTGATTTTTCATTGGTAGACAGCATGCTCCGCGGTGCACGGGCGAAAGACCTTCATCTGGTTATTTTGTGGTTCGGGAGCTGGAAAAATGGATATTCAACCTATGTACCGGCCTGGATAAAAAATAATACTGCCAAATATCCCAGGGCCAAAGACAAAGACGGGAATTCCTTTGAAATGCTTTCTGCATTATATCCTGCATCGCAGAACGCAGATGCAAAGGCATTCAAAGCGCTGATGCATCACATAAAGGAAGTTGACGGCAAATACCAAACGGTTATTGCCATGCAGGTGGAAAATGAGATAGGTTTGTTTAAATCGCCCCGCGACTACGGAAAGCTTGCCAACGAAGCATACGAACATGGCGTGCCGGCAGACCTGATGAAATATCTGTCTGACAACAGATCAAAATTGCAGCCTGAACTGGATAGCGCCTGGAAAGCTAATGGGTACAAAATGAACGGCTCGTGGGAGGATGTATTCGGCAAGAGCAAATTTGAAGCTAACGATGCGTCTGTATTATCTTATCTGCCGGAAGAGTTATTTACAGTATATCATTATGCAAAATATGTAGGAGCAGTTGCTGCTGCGGGAAAGTCGGAGTACCCAATCCCTATGTATGTTAATGCCTGGATAACACAGCCCTCGTTCCATTATCCCGGCAAATATCCAAGTGGCGGACCCGTCCCTCATACACTCGACGTATGGCGGGCCGCCGCACCGTCAATAGATTTTATTTCCCCCGATATCTATGTTCCGTCAAAAGTTGCCCGGCATACTATGGAACAATATCGCAGGCCGGGCAACCCGCTATTTATTCCTGAAATTCGCCCGGGGGCGCAGTCAGCCCGCGAAGCATTCTGGGCGTACGGACAACTGGATGCAATTGCTTTTTCTCCATTCGGGATAGATGACTTGCCTGTGGAAGAAGATGAGATCACCAAAACTTATGAAGTGCTCAATCTGGCCAAGGATAAGATACTTGAAAATCGTGGCAAGGGTACAATGACAGGCATTTATCTTGATTCAGTTGAACGCGAGCAGCGGTTTGATTTGAACGGATACCATATTCAAGCCTTATTCGGCGGGATTTCTAATTCCGAAATGGCAAATATTGCCGTTGGTGTCAGGAATTCTAAAGCAAGATTTGCCGGTGGCATTATCATTGCCAACGGTCCGGATGAATTTATTGTGATCGGGAGAGACATGAGTTTTAAGCTCGAACCGGTCACTCCCGACCCTCAAAAGCCGCTATTTGACGTGGAATTTTTAGATGAGGGATATTTCGAAAATGGAAAGTGGATCACTACCAGGAGATTGAACGGAGATGAAGGCACCGGCGGTGGTGATTATGGATTTGGGTTTATGAACCCCAAAAATGCCTATATCAAGTTTCAACGGCAAAAAGATGATAAATACAGCCTGATCAGGATCAAGTTTAATAAATACAACTAAGATCACTTTGAAGTCCGGATGGTACACCCGGCACCTATGATCATCACACATTACCTCATTTCGTTGCTTTTTGAAGCACGAATTTCTGTAAATCCAGAAGCGTGCGTCTTTGCTTTCAATTGCCTGGCATAGCCGAGTGCAGCAGAATTGCCAGCCTGTATTTTCAGGATCATTTGGTCAAATGCCCGGATGATCCATACCCACCGTTCCGTTCATTAGTAACGAACTTTTACCCTGTGTACAGTGCGCCACTTGTAAATCATCGGCAGGGCACCAGATCTATTGATATTTGAAAAGCAAACAGCTTGAGATCCTTAACAACTTTACAGACTTGTGACATCAACTGTAAAAACGTAACAGCATATCCTACTTTTGTATAGGCCGTAAAAGGGCGTATGGAAATAGCTTTGCATCAACATTATTAGAAATTAAAAAAAACATGCAAAAGACAATTTTTATCACCGGTGCTTCCCGCGGATTTGGACGGCTCTGGACAGAAGCTTTTTTAAAGCGCGGCGACAAAGTAGTTGCTACCGGAAGGGATATTAAATCGTTAGAAGATCTTGCCAAAGAGCACCCTGACACTTTTCTGCCGTTACAGCTTGATGTAACCAATCGTGAAGATTGTTTTGCCGCTGTTAAAAAAGCACATGAACACTTTGGCGTTATTGACGTTGTGATTAACAATGCGGGCTATGGACTTTTTGGTACGGTTGAGGAAACAAGCGATGAAGATACCCGTAAGTTAATGGAAACAAATTTCTTTGGCCTGGTATGGATCACTAAGGCAGCGCTGCCCATAATGCGTCGGCAAGGCAAAGGGCATCTCATCCAGGTTTCGAGTTTATTGGGCGTTAATCCACTGCCACTGATGGGGATGTACAGCGCCTCTAAGTTTGCCATGGAAGCATTTAGCGAAACACTGGCTATGGAAGTAAAAGATTTTGGAATTAAAGTAACCATTGTTGAACCTAACGGTTATGCAACCGAATTTACAAGTGTTTCGGCAGTTCATGCCGACTCCATGGAAGAGTATGGGCCATTGAAGGCAGCTGTTTTCGCAGGATTTTCGGATGATGTTTTTGGCGTTCCCGAAGCTACCGTGAAAGCAATTTGTAAATTGATAGATTCGCCTGAACCTCCGTTAAGGTTGTTCCTGGGGAAACATGGATTGCCTACGGTAACGCAAACTTATCAAAACCGCCTTGCCACCTGGGAAGAATGGAAGGGTGTATCATATGAAGCCCACGGGAAATAATTTTATCCACTAATAAATACAGCAGGATCTATCCATTGATGAATAGATTCTGCTCAATTAAGTAAAATGAAACACTATAGTAGTCTTGAGGAACTTCATAAAGCGTATGGATTTCCACCACCAGAAAACCCGCTTATCAGCATAGTATGCGATGTGGTAAGACCTGCGGATTTTGGCAATCATATTCCGCAGCATACAAGTGACTTCTTTGTGATCTGTTTAAAGAAAATGTGTTCAACTTTCGTGAGTTATGGTTATGGTAAAACAAAATACGACCCTTCCACCGGCACTATGTTCTTCCTGAATCCGAGACAGATAGTGGAGTTAAATGATCTTGAACAAAAGATAGAAGGATTTTTTATGTACGTTCACCAGGACTTTTTTTCCGGACATCCTTTGCATCATGAAATAAAAAAATACAGCTTTTTTGAGTATGAAGTAAATGAGGCATTGCACGTTTCACCGAAGGAAGAAAAAATAATAAGCGAATTGTTTCAAAAAATTGTCATTGAATACCGGAATAATCAAGATGAATTTAGCAGGGAAATTATTCTCTCCCATATTCAATCATTGCTGAAATATGCCAGCCGGTTTTATAAAAGACAGTTTATGGACAGGGTGGTAATATCGGGACACACATTAAACAAATTTAATGAGGTTCTCTCGGGGTATCTTCAAAGGGATTCTATACAAAGGCAGGGATTGCCAACTGTCACGTGTATAGCATCAAAACTCCATCTTTCACCACGTTACCTTAGCGACCTGCTGAAGCAGGAAACAGGCAAAACAGCTATTGAACTGATCCACTTATCCTTAATTTCAGAAGCTAAAAATTTGTTGAGGGCAAGCAACCAACCAATTTCGGAAATTGGTTATACATTAGGTTTTGAAAACTCGCCCTATTTTTCCAAGTTGTTCAAAAAAGAGGTGGGCATTAGTCCGAAAGATTACAGGGAGCAGTTTTTAAATTAGTAATAAAAGTTGAGTGTTATTTCTAATACAATATGGATAGTAAGCGCATGGTAACCGGCACAGTGCAGCTCAAAAACCGGTTGCAGTGGTTTTGCCAATTTATGCCTATTCAATACCAGGCCACTTGTAGCTTCGCCTTCCATTTGCAGCTCAATCCGTGCTGTATAGGAATGGTTGTACGGCATGCAGAAAAAACCGGCTGGGCATTGCAAAGTTAAAATGATTGTCTGATTTGTATTATTTTCATAAAAGGTACACTGCGGATATATTAGCATTTCAATATGATTAATATATAACATATCCAGGTAATTATCTTGATTTAATTAGGTTGCTTGTTGTTGTTGTTGTTTTCAATGTAACTATGGTAATGTTATATTAAAATCGGGTTTGTATAAAACAAAGTCTGTTTGGTGTAATTCATCATGATAGACTTTATATAGTTTTGTTTTAATCAAATAGCCTTGCTGACCTGCATATGAGTTATTTGTCAAAGCCTTTATAAACCAACCTATAAATGGACCACACGCTAACTACGGCCGTAACTGGTATTGACACCGGAGCCTGTCTGATTGTGCAAGGTTTTATGGAAACCAGCCAGTTCTGTACTCATAACTATGCCAAACGCCAGGGTTCGGGATGGGGAAGGATTAATTTGGAAATTTCAGGAACCCTTTCCCAGGACAATGGATGGTAAGAAATGGGTATTGATAGATAAAATGTTTCGACTGCTGAATTAAAGTTTTATAAAATATGATGACGAAAAGTTTTTTTTTAATTCTGAGCCTTTTTTTAGGCTCGGTGGGTTACGCCCAACAAGTTTTATCTCCTGATAAAAAAATTAAAGTTGTTGTAGAAATGCAGCAGGCAGGCCCGGGAGGCATGGGGCAGGCCTATTTTAAAGTGCTGTATAAAAGTAAAAGAGCTTATATTGAAGTGTTACCGGCTTCGCCATTAGGCATATTAAGGGAGGATCAGCAATTCGTATCCAATCTCAAATTAGTTGCGCAGAGCAAGCCTGTCGTAGTTCATGACAAATATGAAATGCTGACCGGAAAGCGGAAGCTTTGTGAAAACTTTGGGACCGAGAAAACATTTAACTATCAGAACGCCTCAAAACAGCCCTTAAATATCACTTTCAGGATTTATAACGATGGGGTTGCGTTCAGGTACGCATTTCCCAATCGCTCAGACTCCAGTTTTTCAGTTAAAGATGAAGCGACGGCCTATGTAATTCCTAAAGGTACGGCAAGATGGATGCAGCCGTTCGATCAATCTTATGAGAATTTTTTTCCACTTAATACCGATGGAGCTACTGCAAAGGGGAACGGTGATTGGGGGTATCCTGCTTTATATAAAGTTAATAACCAGCCATTATGGGTACTAATTTCAGAAGGAGGTATAACGAGGCAAAATTGCGCGGCCAAACTCAATAATAAACAAAACACAAACCTGTATAAGGTAAGTTACCCTTCGGCAAAAAAAGATTGGCATGGCGGAGCTGTTTCCGGTTTGCCATGGAAATCGCAATGGCATGTGATGATAGTGGGTAAGCTGGCTGATCTGGTAGAAAGCACGTTGATCACTGATGTGAGCGAACCTACTGCTTTTAAAGACACGAAATGGATTGAGCCCGGGAGCGCAGCCTGGGTATATTGGGCAAACAATCACGGTTCAAAGGATTATCAGAAGGTGATTGAATACATTGACCTGGCTGTAAAAATGAATTGGCCGTATGTGCTTATTGACTGGGAATGGGATGTAATGTCAAATGGCGGTACTGTAAAGGATGCGTTGAGTTATGCCAAAAGTAAAGGTATCAAAACGCTTTTATGGTATAACTCGGGTACCGATTGGCTCGGCGCAACTCCGGCCGACAGGCTGCTAACACACGAGAAAAGAGAAAAGGAATTTTCATGGCTGAAAGAGGTCGGTGTATCAGGTATCAAGGTCGACTTTTTTGCGGGAGATCAGCAGGGGATGATGCAATATTATATTGATATTCTGGAAGACGCAGCAAAGCACCATCTGCTGGTAAACTTTCACGGGGCTACCATACCCCGCGGCTGGGCCCGTACCTATCCTAATTTAATGAGTACCGAAGCGGTGTACGGTGCCGAATGGTATAACAACGATGGCATTTTAACCGATAAGGCCGCTGCGCATAACACAACTCTTCCATTTACGCGGAATATAATAGGCTCTATGGATTATACACCGGTAACGTTTTCCAATTCGCAGCATGAACATAAAACGTCTTTTGCCCACGAATTGGCTTTGGCCGTGGCATTTGAATCGGGATTGCAGCATTTTGCAGACAGGCCTTCCGCTTATTATGATTTGGCTGAAGGCCCCCGTAAATTTCTAATGGGCTTTCCCACAACCTGGGACGAAACAAAGCTGATCAATGGCTATCCGGGCGAAATGGTTGTTATAGCCCGAAGAAAAGGCAAGCTCTGGTATGTTGCCGGGCTTAACGGGAAAGACACTCCGCAAACACTTAATCTTAATTTTAATTTTTTAGGTAACTCGGACTATTCTTTCCAAATATTCAAAGACGGAATAGATACAAAATCCATTACAAGCGAAACTGGAAAGATAAAAAAAACAAATATATTGCAAATTGAATGCCTGCCCAGAGGCGGATTCGCTGGAGTAGTGGGTGAGAAAGACTTGACCACACTTTAGCCGATATTCTTATCGTACAGAAGGGAAAAATATCAAGGGTTTTCATGCTTATTCGTTTCTTACTTCCCCAATTACGATCTACCTCGGAGCTTATTCTTTTTTAAGATCATAATCGATAATTTTTGAAAAACCGCCTATTTCACTCAATTCGTCGATAAAACGGTACGGATTCTGCACCGTCATCCACCCAAACGCTTCTCATGAAAATGTGAAGCGTTTTTTGTTTAGTGATAAAACAGTGTGCATATTTGGACAACAGCGACGGGGTAGAAACATCTGCTTGTAATTTCCATAAATTGCTATCATGAAAAAGACAAAACTTTCCGAATCAGATTTGCCGGCTCCCTCAATGGCCGGGCTTGAGCAGGAAAGAAGGATCTTGCTGGAACTGGGAAATGATATTACCCGGGTTCGGGACAAGAATGATCTTATTGTACTTTTTAAAAAAAGGATCAAAGGGTTATTCTATTTTACCCATACGATTGTTACCCTGATTGACTACAAGGACGAAACATATGTCCCCTTTTTGCTTGACAATGAAGGGTCTCCCATCCGGTCGCATCCAAGATACCAGGAAATGGTGAAGTCTCATTTTTCCCTGAACGAGCCCTTTATCCAGTCGGTATTGCAGGCAGCCGAACCGGTATCTTTTATGTTGGAAGATATAATGGACAAGCCGCTAAGCCCCGCCTTTCTCCGCGTTAATTACCAAAAAGGCGTAAGAGAAATTTTAATGACGCGGCTTATGAAAGAAGGAAAACCCATGGGCTTTATTCATATTTATTCGGATAAACCCGGCAGTTTTAGTAACGAATTCAGGAGCATTATTAAAGGTATTATGCCCCAGTTGTCGAGCGCTGTATCCAATATTATCAAAAATGAAGAGCTGCTTGGTAAGGAAAAAGAAAAATCATTTCTTCTTGATTTTAGCAGCGATATCGTAACCGTAAGAACGAAAGAAGAGCTTGCCCGCGCCGTCCGTACCGCATTAGGCAAGTTAAATCCACCGGGAGGCTTTGTCATTCGCCGGATCAATGAAGATCAGACGACAATGAGCCCTTACGTGTACGATCTTCAAAAGGCACAAGATCCCAAAATAGTGAGTGCGCTTGAGAAAGCCAGGTACCCCATTAATGACGGACTTCAAAATCGTGTATTAAACAGCCCAATTCCTTTATTATTTAACATAGACAGGGAAATACAACGCGGAATCACCTCAGCTTATTTACAATATTGGAAGGAGATGGGGTTTAAAGACATTGTAGGTATCCGGTTACGTAACGGGGAAACGAACCTTGGAATGTTGTTCCTCGACATCGGGGAGATCAATGTTCAACTGTTGCAAGGTATTTGCGCGCAAATATCCATCGCTATGGCTAATATTCTGGCACATGAGCAAATCAACAAAAAACAGGAAGAGCAGGCTTTTCTGCTGAATTTCAGTAACGATATTACACAGTCGAGAACGAAGCTGGATCTGCAGAATGCTATTTTCAGGGTGTTGGATAAAACAATGCATACAAAGCTTGCTATGCTGCGGGTGATAGATGATGACGGCTTTCACCTAAGCCCATTTATGTTCGACGATACGTTGTTTGATAAAGCCCAAACCTATTACGGCAAAAGCCTGGCCAATCGGGTCACCATTGAAGAAACATACACGGCGCAGGTGCTTGCAAGTAAGGATGGATTGGTGTTTAATGTGGAAGAAGAATTAAAAACCGGTAATACATACGCAAAACTGTGGCAAACAACCGGCCTGAGAAATATGTACGCCCTGCCATTACGCGTGGGCGACAAAAACATAGGCACCATATGGCTGCTGGCAAACCGGCTAAGCCCGCTGCTGCTGAAAGGGATATGTGCCCAAATAGCTGTTGCTGTCGCTAATATACAAGCTAATGAAAAATTGCTGGCCTACAAAAAGCAACTGGAAGTAGAAAATGATTATCTGAAAGAACAGATTAAAACCATTTACAACTTCTCGGAAATAATTGGCAGTGGCGACCAGATGCAAAAAGTATATCGCTTGATGTCATTGGTGGCCGATTCCAATACTACTGTGATGGTATCTGGCGAAACAGGAACGGGAAAGGAATTGATTGGAAGAGCCATTCACAACGCATCGCCACGCCGCGACAAGCTGATGGTAAAGGTCAATTGCGCCGCGTTGCCGGCAAATCTTATTGAGAGCGAATTGTTTGGTCATGAAAAGGGCGCCTTTACCGGGGCCATTGACCGGCGCATAGGTAAATTTGAGTTAGCCAATAACAGCACATTATTCCTTGATGAAATTGGCGAACTGCCGCTTGAAGCACAGGCTAAATTGCTGCGTGTAATACAAGAGCGTGAACTGGAACGAATTGGAGGTAAACAAACCATAAAGATAGATGTAAGGCTGATTGCCGCAACCAACCGCAACCTGGAAGAAGAGGTAAAGGCTGGCCGTTTTCGCTCAGATTTGTATTTTCGGCTAAATGTATTTCCCATCAACCTGCCCCCACTCCGTGACAGGCCGGAGGATATAGAAGCCCTTACTCATTTTTTTGTACAAAAGCACAGCAGAAATACCGGCCGCAAGATCAGGAAAATTGCACCAAAAGTAATACAGCAGTTACGCAGCTACACCTGGCCGGGAAATGTGCGGGAGTTGGAGCATTTACTGGAACGCAGTATATTATTAACGACTGATGGCATATTGCAAGATGTATATATCCCTAGGAATATGAATATAGAAAAGCAAGACGAGGTGCATCTCTTAAACAGGTCACTGGAGGAAGTTGAACGTAGTTATATTATTGAAGCCTTGAAACGATGTGACGGCAAAATTTCAGGTGCAGGCGGCGCCGCTGAAATTTTGAAAATCCCCGGCAATACTTTACACTCCAAAATGAAAAAGTTAGGTATCAGCAAGAGCGATTATTTTGCCTGATAAATTCATAGGAGCTGTTTAAAAATAAAAAACAGGCCGTCATTGCGAGTACCCATCAGCATGATCCTGAAAAAAATGAGATGAGGGGTTGGCTTTAGAGCATCACAACAGCCATGTCATTGCGAGCGCAGCGCGGCAATCGCGAACTGTGCTAGTCCGCCCTGTATAGTTCGCGATTGCTTCGTTCCTCGCAATGACATAGATTGAATTTTAAAAAAATATTGATAGTCAATAGCTTACAAACACGTCATTATAAGGTACGAAGCAATGACGCGTGGATATGTGCTTCATTGGAGGTATAAAAACATTCGTAAATCAAATTTAGACACCTTCTTAAAATCCCCGGATTCCTTCCCTTTATATAGTGAAACATATCGTAATTTCACTGAATATAGTGAAAAATACGATACTTATTGTTATTTATATTGTTGATTATCAATGATTTGCATTATCTGGCATCGGCTTTGCCTTTTGCATAACAAATCATTAAAAAATCAACATTATGAAAATCGTAGTCATTGGAGGCACTGGCCTCATCGGATCCAAAGTAGTAACAAAACTTCGCCAACAGGGGCACCAGGTTATCGCTGCCTCTCCTGACACAGGTATCAACACCATCACAGGAGCAGGACTGGCTGAGGCCATGAACAATACCGACGTGGTTGTAGACCTGGCAAATTCTCCGTCTTTTGAAGACAAGGCTGTCCTGGAATTCTTTCAGACTGCCGGCCGCAATTTACTGGCCGCAGAAATCAATGCCGGTGTAAAACATCATGTGGCGCTTTCCATTGTTGGGGTCGACATCATGCAAAACATTGGTTACATGCGGGCCAAAAAAGCTCAGGAAGACCTTATCAAGCAATCGGGAGTGCCTTACACTATTATCCGGAGCACCCAGTTTTTAGAGTTCCTGGCAGGTATCGCCAACCAGGCTACTAATGGAAACGAAGTACATCTTTCCGATGTTCTGTTCCAACCTATCGCTGCAGAAGATGTAGCCTCCTTTGTAGCTAAATACGCCCTGGCAGCCCCCATTAATGGCGAAACGGAAATAGCCGGTCCCGAACGCTTTGCCTTGTATGAAATAGTGGCCCGGTATCTGCAGTATACAAAAGATCCGCGCCAGGTGTTATCTGACGGCGAACCATCGTATTTTGGCGGGGAAATCAGCCATACAGCATTGGTGCCGGCCGGGCAGGCAGAGCTGGGAGCCATTAACTTTGAAAAATGGTGGAGCTACCAGTTGCAAAAGGCTTGATGGTAGCGATCTGCCACCTGTTGAAACGAAGATGACGGGTGGCAGCTTGCCGGGGCGGTTGTAACGGGAATGCACTTTCCACCAGTTCGTGCACCAGGATATCCCTACGCCGGCGTATTATCCTTACGAAAACCGGTCAACAACACGGCAAGTCAGCAGGTAGCAGATCCAACTTCCACCGATTTTTTTTGACAATAAATTGTCATACAGTTGGTCCGGGTGAACGGACCAGCTGTTACTGAAAGAAAAATAAATTATTCATTAATAATGTAAACATCATGAATCCCTTCTTTTTATATCTAGTTGGTGAAAATCTGAAAGATCGATCAGATGAACACACCATTGCTATTAACGAGCCTCCGTACAGTATGAACGAAGGCGGTGAGTTTTTAGACGACGCTATCCGTATGAAAGATATGCCATTATTCTATAGCGAAAAAAGCGTTGCTGCCAGAAGCACCTGGAACTTATTGTAACAACCCAGGCAAATATTCAACCCCATTATTATCCATAAAAAATTGAGCCATGCAAGTTTATAATATCGAAATCAAAAATGTGCTTCCCATATTAACGGATCTGGTCGAATCTATCAGGAACTTTAATGATTGTCAAAATATTTACCTGAGCCGCACATATGATAGCAGCACACCCGAGCCGGGAATCCTTAAAAAGGCATTTGGAATTAAAGAAGCCAAACTGCCCGAATTTTTAACCAATTTAGGTGTCCGTAGTCTAACTTTAAGTTCTCCGTACGCTGAAGATGCACTTTCCAGGTGCGCCTTTGATGTAGGGGACGGCGGCAACAAAAGCAACAGATGGTCTGAAATAAAAAGCGAAAAACTAATTGCTGATCTTTCAGACCTGTTTCAGGCTTGTCGCACTATCGCGTTTGACGACTGGGCAAATGTGGCAAACTCTTCGGATTTATGGGATGGTCTGCTCTCTGATGTTATTCGGCCTTTACAGAAAACAGATTTAGAGTTTATTTTTTATCTTGGAGATCCTGCTAAAAAGTTATTTTTCCAGGTGGATGAGATCCTCGACATCATAAGTGCATTTTCAAAACATGGCCGGGTGACATTTTGCCTGGACGAAAGTGAGGCTGTTAAATTATGGATGGTTCTGAATGGCGAACGCCCAGACTATACATTAAACGCTTTTGCACTAAGCGATTTAAAAAGGAAATACTTTTCCATATTTAAGACGATGACGGTGGACCAGTTATTAATTTATTCTGCAAATGATGCCCTGGTATATTCCGAAGATCAGCAATTCGTATTAACGCGAAAGGTAGTAGATTATAACATTGAGATTGCCAAGGATGCAAGAGACAATTTCATTGCCGGCTTTACTATAGGTTTAATATTGCAGCTTGACATCAGGTATTGTATCGCTTTGGGATTAATTGTTTTTGGCTCACGTGGAGAAAACAATTCGAGTCCTGATAAAGATGACCTGCTTGCTTACCTTGAAAAGTGGATTATTGATCTTAATAAGGATGATGTTATAAGTCTTTATCAATAATAATGAACACAGATAATAGCCTGGTGTCGTGTCAACGATAAATTGACAAATATTCTTCAGTCGAAAGTCTTAAGTTCTAAGTCAAAAGAGAAAAAAATAACTTTGGACTTACGACTTAGTACATTGCCTACGCTTTTAACTGGGCTTCAATATTCATCAGCAACTTATAAAAGGCATGGTATATTTTTCGTAATTCGGCAGGCTTATTTATGGCTTCATCAATGTTCAGTTCCAGGTAAGCATGTTCTTTGTCCTTCTCATTGGTATGGATATGAATCCCGCAATCAAAGCTTTCAAGCGTCGAAAAAACTTTTCGTATATCGGCATCCTCAAAAACATGCCGCACCTTTTCCTTGTCATCGGTTTTAATAATGAGGTGTTTATCCAGGCTGGGATAGCCAATCTCTACATCCTGCATGCCAAAAAATTTGCCAACCTGGTCAATAAAACTTTGATCATGTATGGCGAATTTGAAGGTATTTTTATGCGACAGAACCGAACACAACTGCGTTAACGCCGAGCCGCTTTCAAAGCCTCCGCCAAGGTCGATGCCAATATATAGTTCGATCTGCTTTTTTCCCTGTTTCAATAACAGGTTATAATCTAATCTGTCTTCCTGGAGCAGGGCTTCTACACCGGCCCACAACTGCTCTTCAGTATTGCCCGAAACAATCTTTATGTCTTCCATAAATTTTATAACGGATTAAGCCTGCTTATGTTTAACTAATTGACCAGCATACGCTTAAACTATATACAAAAGTCATTACATTTTGCCCCGGACATTAGTGATTCCGGAAATTATACAAAAAAGCCCTTCATAAAAATGAAAGGCTTTTTCGCGTTAAAACGGTGCTGTATACCACCATCACACCACACTATTAATACGACACAACCGCCAACAGGACTTAGTTTTTTTGTTGTGACAGAAAAGTGACCAGGGAGGCAAACTCCTCATAAGATAAAGCATTGGCCAAACCGGTTGGCATCATGGATGTTTTCAATTCTTTTCGGCTCAATATGTCGGCGGTGTTAATTGTAAAAACCTCACCGATAATATTCCTCATCACTATTTTCCGGGCCGATTCTTCGGTTATGAAGCCCATATAGCTTTTGTTTCCTTTTGCAGATATCATGACAGTAGCAAAGCCCTGTGATATGGATGCATTTGGTTTAAGAACAGATTCTGCAATTTGTTGCCGTGTCATGATGGAGCCTATCTGTCCCATAAACGGGCCTTTCGGTTTTTCGGCCCTGGTTAAACTGTGGCATGCTATACAGCCCTGGCGGGCAAAAAGAACCTTTCCCTTAAAAGGGTCGCCTTTTATTTTCGCAAGCATCAGCATGATGTCCTCGATAGAGGATTTTCCGATCTGACCTTTCTTGCTAGCGATTTTCGCAAGATCTACCTTTACTTCTTTCGTGGCTACACTTTTTTCTTCGCCGCCAAACGCCGCAATCCCCATTTGATGACGGGCATTTAAATCCGCAAAAAACTGTTTTCCTTTCGGGGTCGATTTTGTCCATTCGGCTTTTAAAAACCGCTCAATCCGGGCAGAACCATCCCAGGTAACGCCTTTATAAATGGGCCCATGCGAATCCGGTCTTGTGCCCCACCACCAGGAAGCGTCATAATCAGCTTCTTTTTTGTACAACCGGGACAGGGTTACCAGTATTTGTTTTTTTATTTTTTCGTTTTTAATTGTCGAATAAGAAGCTATTAAACCGTCAACTGCTTTGATATCATACATGTATCTTAAAGCCCAGAGCGCAAGGGTAGAATGCTCGGTTCCGATGTCCCTTACGCAATCGTCAACCGCGTTTAAGCTAACAAGGGCCTTTACCGCCAAATGGGCCGGAATAATTGCAGAATTAGGTTTGGCATGTGGGCCTTCTTCATTTTTGCCCGGTGCCGCAAAGCTGGCGGGTACAGGCGTTACTAATAAAGGCTGTGCGGCGGCAGGGTTGCCCATGCGGCCCAGTCCAACAATAGCCGCTGCCTCAACGCGTTCAGACGGATCTTTCAGGCCTGCTAAAAAAGGCGCCAAAAGTACTTGTTTTATGCCTTGCTTCCTGTCGGCCATGGCCCTCAATGCAAATTCTCTTAAATCGGCATCGCCCGATAATTGTACCAAAGTCGTTATCCCTTTTTCGCGGGTTGCCTGCGCGTAAGTGAACAAACCCGCTACACGGGCATATAATGGAAGGGTTTTATCGGTAGCAATGGCCAGCGATAGTTTCCCGGCTTCATCAACGGGCCGGGTGATTAATTCCTGCGAGGCATTTAACCGCGTTACGGCGCTTGCCGATTTCAGGTAAGCAGCTAAATCGCTTGTTGAGGCTGCTTTAAGGTCGGGAAAAGCCTTGTAGCTCCAATTACTGGGTACCGCCCTTATTACATAGCCTTTGGCCGGATCGCCGGAATAACCCGCACCATCCCATGCCGAGAGATAAAGCCGTCCCGAACCATCTACATCAAGGTCGGTAATTTGCGGCAATGCTATAAATTCTTCTTCTTTTTGCTGAAAACTCGCGCCATCGGCTGTTACACGGTTGATATACAATTCGCTCCGTCCCCAGTCGGCAGTCATGGGTACATGGTTGTATTTTTCGGGCCAGGTTGGCTCGTCCATAAATAAAGAACCGGTGCCCGATCCGCCACCCAAATCAACCAGGGCAGGCAATATCTCATCGGTAAAATGCTGGAACAATACCGGGTAGCCATATTCGGCCGATTGAATGTGGTGAGAAAAACGGATATTCCATCCGCCGCCATCGTTGGTGTTATCCCTTGTAAAAATGTTCATGTAAGGGTCAATGGCCACATCATAAATGTTGCGGGTGCCGTGGGTGTATATTTCCATCTCCGTGCCATCTGGCCGCACCCGTACGATGCCCCCGCCCAGCATGGTCAGTTTTTTGCCGCTTCGGTCAATGGCGTCATGAAAGCCAAAATCGCCAACGGCAATATAAATCCATCCGTCAATGCCCATCCGTATACCATTAGTGGCGTGGTCTGTGCCACGTTCGGCCAGCATATGTGCATTGCTTATATGCTCTATAAGCGGTTTAGGCGGCCCGTCGGCAATGCCATCTCTGTCCTTATCTTCAAAAACTTCCAGGTTCATGCCGGCTGCTTTGCGTGTTTCTTTACTAAAAACGGTGTGCATCACAAAAACCTGGTCGCCCATTACCAGTATCCCCCGCGGATCGTCCACGTAGGCAAAATCGGTATGCTTATCCGGCTTACCGTCGTTGTCGGTATCAACCAATCGCAGAATTTTTCCTTTGCCGGGTGATTTGCCTAATGAACCCATCATGTCAATGCCGACAAATACCTCGCCGGTAGGCGCTGCGGCAATACAGGCCGGGCTTGGCGTAAGATCGGGCCCGGTAAAGGTATTTACCGTTAAACCCACTGGCCAATGCAATGAATCAGGGTGTTGGCCACTATGGGCTGGTTTTTGATAGGCTGACGCATGCTGCGGTTGCCCCGAGTCTTTTTGTGATATGGTGCCCGTTAAAAAGCCGAACAAACTTAAAAAGGCGACAAGAAATAACAGGCTGAAAGATACTTTTAACATAGGTATACAAATGGTTTGAGATAAGCAGGGTATTCAAAGGATAAAGCTATGTTTTTAGTTGAAAAATAGCTGTAATTATTTTTAATTTGTTTGAGTAGTTGGCTTAATCATATTAAGCGGAAAACTGCCGGGGCAATATAACAACCTGGGCCAACGATAAGGCTTTAAATAAATTTACGAAAGAAGCCCTACTTTTATTTTTTATCAATTACCTTTAACCGTATGGCTAAATTATTTGTGGTCGGCTTTTCACGCGAAATGGACGAAATCAGTTTATTGGAACTCTTTGCAACTCACTGTACAGTAGGAACGCTTACGATTGTCCGCGACCAGGATACCAATGAAAGTAAATGTTTTGGATTTGTTACGGTGCTTGATCCCGCCGGCGCCAAAAGGGCAATTGACGCGCTGGACGGTATCAATATAGATGGCCGGACGATAAGTGTGCGGTTTACCGGGAACGAAACGCCACAAAAACAGGAACCCGTAAGGCCGTTTTCCAGGAAACCAGACCAAGGCTTAAAAACTCAACGGGCAAAAAGGCCCAGGCGTTAGCCAATAACAATTCCTAAAACTACATCACCCGAAACTTCTCAAAATCTTGTTTTTGTGGATTTGCTTATAGCGTCAGGTATCCTGTTGTTGAGTTTAAAACATATTAAAATATGATTTGACGAAATTTTTAGCCTTATTTTGGATAAAGTAAGATGTGTATCCCTGCCTCAAATAACTTTGGCACTGATGATGGCACGCAAAAAAATATACAATGAATTCAGGTAACGATCAAAGTAGGGCTAAAAAGATAGGACTGGCACTTTCAGGTGGCGGTGTAAGAGGCGTGTCTCATTTAGGCGTAATGCAGGCGCTAACAGATTATGGTATTAAATTTTCGCATATATCGGGCACAAGTGCAGGGGCAATAGCGGCAGCTTTTTTTGCAGAAGGGTATGCCCCGAAAGAAGTATTGCAGATGATTAAAGATAATAGCCTGCTTAAGCTGTTGCGCCCGTCTTTTGGCGGCGATGGTTTGATCTCGATATTAAAAGCCAGGTTTTTAATATCAAAGTATATCCCGCATAATTCTTTCGAAAATCTCAAAACGCGTATCACTGTTTCTGCCGTCGACCTGGGAGAAGCAAAGCTGGTTTACTTTACCGATGGGGAGCTGGACATGGCGGTTTTAGCTTCCTGCTGCTTACCAGGAATTTTTAAGCCTATTACAATTAACAACCGGATGTATATAGATGGCGGAATTTTGAATAATTTTCCTGTTGAACCATTAGTGGGCAATTGCGACCTGATCATTGGTTCATCATGTAATCATTTACCGGTGGTTACCTCCATCAAATCATTTGGTAACCTGGTCGACAGGGCCGCTATGATAGCCATCAACTCCGGGATTAATACCCATAAAATGTTGTGCGATATAGTTATTGAGCCGCACGATTTGGGCGGCTACGGTATTTTTGATACCGATGCGGTAGACGAAATTTTCATGATAGGCTACGAAGAAGGTTTAAAAACCATCAACGGCAACGAAAAGATGAAAGAACTTATCCAGGTACAAAAAAAGTAAAAATAGGCTACCTCAAAACATGATAAGCTACCAATCGCGTTTGACCTTTTTTGCGTCAATATGATAGCTTTTTAAGGCTGAGAAAGGTAGCCCCTACGGGGCATAAAAGAAATTTATACAAATATTGCTACAAACAGGTAGCCTCTACGAGGCAAAACTCCCACTCACAAAGGTGATAGTCTGCCTCGTAGAGGCTACCTGTTTGTAGCAAAAAAAACAAAAAAATATTTTGCCTCGTAGAGGCTACCCATCTTCCGATATGTAAACCTTTAAAGGCKATTTTCCATGATAAGCAATTGGGATTAATCAAAACACCTTTCAGATCTTCCGRAGAAATTTAAACAAAATATTGCTACAAACAGGTGGCCACTACGAGGCAAAACTCCCACTCACTAAGGTGATAGGCTGCCTCGTAGAGGCTACCTGTTTGTAGCAAAAAAAACAAAAAAATATTTTGCCTCGTAGAGGCTACCCATCGTCTGATATGCAAACTCTTAAAGGCTATTTTCCATGATAAGCAATTGGGATTAATCAAAACACCTTTCAGATCTTCCGRAGAAATTTAAACAAAATATTGCTACAAACAGGTGGCCWCTACGAGGCAAAACTCCCACTCACTAAGATGATAGTCTGCCTCGTAGAGGCTACCTGTTTGTAGCAAAAAAACAAAAACATATTTTGCCTCGTAGGGGCTACCCATCTTCCGATATGTAAACCTTTAAAGACGATTTTCCATGATAAGCAATTGGGATTAATCAAAACACCTTTCGGATGTTCTGCCATTTGCAAACTGAAAACCGCCAAATGCAAACCGCATCAAGGGAACTTAACCCCGTTATAATCTGATATGTTTACCCGCGGGATAGACGAATTGTATTTATCATTGATGGCTTTAATAAATTCATCGGCCACTATAGCATAACCGCGCGGTGTAAGGTGCACCCCATCCAACGAGAACAGGCCACCGCTGATATAATTGGAACTAACACTTACGCCATCTACAACCAGGCCGTTCAGTTTTATATTCCGCAGAAAAGTGTATGCATCAAAAATAGCCAGTCCTTTTGCTGCCGCTATCGTTTTTATGGTATTGTTGTATGATGTTACATAATCTTCGGTAAGGGCAATCTCTTTTTCATCAAGCACATATTGGTTGTCTATGGGGGTATAAGGGGTTAAACCATAAGGCAGGTTACCATAAGGTGTTGTAACCAGCTGGCCAATTTTGCTTGTAGGGAAGGTAAGCACAATAAGGTCATTGGTTGTTGCTGCGCGCGGCGCATAGCTACTGCCCGAAACCAGCGCTTTGATATACAGGGCCTGGACTGCCGGATTCGCTTTTTGAACGCTGGCCAGTATTGCCGATACGGTGATGGTATTAAAATAAGGGATCGAAGTTACATCGGGTATGGTGGCCACTACGCCTTTTTGGCCCTTGGAGGTAAGGGTGTTTATCAATACATTATACAAATAGGCAAAAGTGTTTTTATCTGTCAGTACATCGCCGGCACCGCCTGATGTGGCATAACTTAAAGCATCATTGTTCCCCAGCCAGTTTGAGAAAAAGGTGAATGGTTTTGCCATCACAAAATCGAGATAAGTGGTGGAGTTTGTTGGCGAATTTCCGGGCAGCAGGCGTTCAAAATATCCGTTGAGGTTACCATAAGGTGCATAAGTAATATGCATCAGCTTAATACCCGGTACACCATAGTTATTAATATCGCCCGAATATTTGGTATACAAGGTAACATTTCCGAAACCGGGAATAGCTACCTGACCCCGGATGCCCAGGTTTGTGGTAACCGCAGTAGTTATTGGGTTACCATTGGCATTAAACCCGGTTAACGATAAATAGCCCGATCCGTTGGCCTGCGCGGTGCTGAATAATGGTTGGGTAAACGTTCCACCACCCACTGCCTGCATTTGTTTACCGATAATGCTGGGGTAGGATACCTGTTGCCCGGCCAGGTATAAGCCGCCATCGGCATAGCCTGCTGTAAGCGAATTGCCCACCGATATGTACCTCGAGAAATCGGCCGAGCCCGCAACCGGTTTTGGTGTATGAATCTCGGGCTTGCAGGCACCTAATAAAAGTAACCCTGCAATAATATAAATATGCTGTCTAAGTGTTTTCATGTATTAATTTCTTTAAGGATTACCAGTGATAAGCCAATGAGATACCAGGGATATAAACCTCGGTTTTAAATGTTCCCGATAGTTGCGATTCGATATTAGTCTGCGTGCGCTGCATCAGGTGTTCATATTCAAAGGAAATGTCGATATCAAAGTGTTTGGCCAATGTATAGCCTAAACCTAAAGTGCCGTAAACCCGGTTAGCGTCCGGCGCTTCGGGAGTTACATAGCCATCTGCAACGGCGGTGCTGGCATAGCCGCCGCCAAAACGCAGGGCAAGCTTATCGGTAGCTTTGTATTGAGCGCCCCCGCGTAAACTAACCGCCTGCTGGTAATTCCTGGCCGAATGTGTGTCCTGTAAAGCCGAAGTATTGGACTTATAATCAAATGATAATGTTTTATAGGAATCCCAGTTAACCAGGTTAACATCCAGCGCCAGGATCCATTTGCTGCAAGGGTAAAAACCGAAGCCGATAGAGTTAGTAGCCGGCAATGGGATGGTAGAAGTAAACGTATTTGGCTGCGGAAAACTGCTTTGTATTGATGTCGGTACTTTAAAAATGGCATTACCATTAGAAATAGTAGTATTTACCTGCGAACGGTGGGTTATCCCTACGGTGATACCCGATTCTGTTTTGATGTAGATACCGGCGTTCCATCCGTAGCCTTTGCCGTTGCCTTTCAATTCGGCCTGGCCCGGCTGGCCCGAGCTGTTTGCCAGGGGGATAGCCCGTTTCAGATCGACGCTGGCGTGGTTATAAACAAAGCCGCCGCCGATACTCAGGAAGTCGGCAAGCTTAATGCTTAGCGTAGGCTGAAAATAAATAGCCTTTAAATCAAGGCTTTCCAGTACATATTTGCCTTGCCAGGTATTGCCCCAATCGGTTAAACCGCCGAAGGGCGTGTAAACCCCTAGCCCTAATTTCCAAAATGATGATTTAGGGCCCCATACAGCGTAAAATTCGAACGGTGTGGCGGCCTTATTGGCAGTCCGGTTTTGCACCGATGTTCCCGTTGGGTTAAAAGCCGATTTAAAAAATAATGGGCTTATGCCGCCCTGTATGTAGTTTTCGGGTAGCATGGCTACCGCGCCGGGATTAAAAAATACGGAAGCACCATCCTGCAGGGTACCCACCCCGGTATGGCCCATACCTATTTGCTTTTGTCCCTCCAGGTTTACCTGGAAACCCTGGGAAAAAGCCATTAGCGGTGCTATAAAAAGCATCAAGAGTAAAACTTTTCTCATAAAATATAATTGGTTTAACAACAGGCAATTGCATGTGGATTGCAATTTGCAACTATCGGGAATAAAATTAGTTTGGATTGAAAAGAAAAAAAGGGCTATAATGCGGAGATATTAGTCAAAAAGTCGGATAACGCCTATATTTAAGTTAGGGGGCAAAAAATACGTTAAAACTTTCGCCGTTTTGAGGCCTTTTTTAAAAAATAGAAGAATTTAATAATTATAATTAAACATACATGAGTAATAAGGTTGGACAATTAAGCTTATCAAAATTTGCCGATCTATATGCCGACAAGCTGGCCGGCGCTGATTTTTTTGTTGTAGATGAAAAACAGTTATTGAGTTTAAGCGAATACCCTTACCGTTCGGATGGATATATTATAGGCATCTGTACAAGGGGCACAGCCAAGGTAGAAGTAAACTTACAGATATATGATGCCCGGCCCGATGCCATGCTTTTGGCAACCCCATTTCATGTTTTAAGGATTTATAACAGTAGCGATGATTTTTTGTGCCGATTTGTTGTTTTTAGTAAAGCTTTTTTAACAGAAAATAGCGTCAATAGCCATTTCCTGGAATCATTCAGTTATTTTAACAGTGCATCTATCCCGGTAATTTACCCGGATAATGCAGATGCCAGGATGATACTGGAAATTTATTTATTAATACAAAAAAAGTTAGACCGGGAAGACCATCCCTACAATGTAGAAATTTCCCGGAGTACTTTGATGACACTGCTTTACGAAATACAAGCTATTTATGAAAAGCAGCACACTATTATTAAAGGTAAGCAAACCCGGAAACAGGAGCTGAACGTACATTTCCAGGACCTGGTTTTTCATCACTATAAAGAACATCGTAACGTGCAGTATTATGCCGATGCGCTCTACGTTTCCCCCAAACATTTAACAGAAACTGTTAAAGAAGTTACCGGCAGAACGGCCGGCGAATGGATAGACGACGCGGTGATACTGGAAGCCAAAGTATTACTAAGAAACCACGATGTAAGCATAGCCCGGGTAGCCGAGGATATCCATTTTCCCGATCAATCCTCCTTCGGTAAATATTTCAAAAAACATGCAGGCATGTCGCCGTCCGATTATAGGGCGGTATCGGCTCATTGAGTTGGTGATTGGTTGATTAAGTTGATTAAGTTGGATTCAGTTGATTGGGTTGGGTGCAAATCAAAATCCAAATAATCTGATAAATCTGTTTAATCCGAGTTCAGACATGAAACTGTTGCGCAACACTCACAATCAACCCAATCCAACTTAATCAACTCAATCCAACCCCATCAACCACTCACCCCCACCCCAATCCGACTTTTTGACTAATATCTCCGCATTGCAGCCCTTTCTTTAGTTTATCATCGCTGCTAATTTTACTCCTGATTATAAAACCAATTGCTGCCCTTTAAACCGGGGCGCTTGTTACATGCTGATATTTACTTATACAATATAGGTGATTAACATAATCGGTTAAATTTTAAAAGGCGACAAAACACAACCATTAAATACTTATTTATGAATGCCACTGAACCAATGAAAGCCATAAAAGGAGGGGAGTTTCTGATCAGGGAAACTGCTGCCGACAGCATTTTTATTCCCGAAGAATGGAATGAAGAGCAGTTAATGATTGCCGAAACATGTACCAATTTTCTTGCCCAGCAGGTAACGCCCAACCTGCAGCGTATTGACGAGCAGGAGGAAGGCCTGATGCGTCATTTAATGGACGAGGCCGGCGCACTTGGGTTATTAGGCATATCGGTACCCGAAGAATACGGCGGCTTTGGTAAAGATTTTAAAACATCTATGCTGGTTACCGAAAAACTGGGGGCCGGGCATTCGTTTTCCGTAGCGTTTTCGGCACATACAGGTATAGGTACTATGCCTATATTGTATTATGGCACCGAAGCGCAAAAACAAAAGTATGTTCCCAAACTGGCAAGCGGAGAGTGGAAAGGCGCTTATTGCCTAACCGAACCTGCCGCAGGTTCTGATGCCAATTCGGGTAAAACAAGGGCAAGACTGTCTGCCGATGGTAAACATTACCTCATCACAGGTCAAAAAATGTGGATCACCAATGCGGGCTTCGCCGATGTATTTACTGTTTTTGCCAAAATAGATGATGATGAAAACCTGAGCGCCTTTATTGTCGAAAAAGATTTTGAAGGTCTTTCGCTGAATACCGAAGAGCACAAAATGGGTATCAAAGGGAGCTCGACCCGCCAGGTGTTTTTTAACGATTGCAAGGTACCGGTAGAAAACCTGCTTTCCGAACGCCAGAATGGGTTCAAGATAGCGGTTAATATATTAAACCTTGGCCGTATTAAATTAGGAGGCGGAACGGTGGGAGCAAGCAAGGATGTAATTACCGCATCCGTGCGTTACGCCAATGAACGCGAACAGTTTGGCCGCCAGATTTCAAAGTACGGGGCCATAAGATACAAACTGGCCCAACAGGCTATCCGCACTTATGCTTCAGAATCGGCCGTTTACAGGGCCTGTCAGAATATGGAGGAAGCTACCGAAATGTTAATGGCATCCGGGCTTGATGAAACCAAAGCCAAATTAAAAGGTACTGAGCAATATGCTATAGAAGCGGCAATCCTTAAAGTTCACGCATCCGAAGTTTTGGATTATGTAACCGACGAAGGCGTACAGATTTACGGCGGGATGGGATATAGCGCCGAGGCGCCGATGGATAGATCATATCGTGATTCAAGGATCAACCGGATCTTTGAGGGAACTAACGAAATTAACCGCTTGTTAACGGTTGATATGATGCTCAAACGCGCAATGAAAGGCGAGCTTGACCTGATGGGCCCCGCCCAAAAAGTAGCAGGCGAACTGGTAAGTATCCCCGATTTTAGTGCAGCCGAAGAGGATGGCCTGTTCACTAAGGAAAAGAAATACATAGCCAATTTTAAAAAGGCCATACTGATGGTCGCCGGTGCAGCAGTGCAAAAGCTGATGACACAACTGGGTAAAGAGCAGGAAGTACTGATGAACCTGGCCGACATGCTGATAGAACTTTATGTGAGCGAATCTTTGCAATTGCGGGTAGAAAAGCTGGTAGGTTTAAGGGGAGAAGAAGCTTGCAAAGAACAGCTGGATATCATGCGCGTATATATTAATGATGCTGCAGAACATTTGGCAAAAGCCGGCAGGGAGGCATTAAACTCTTTTGCCGAAGGCGATGAAAGAAGAATGATGCTGATGGGGCTTAAACGCTTCACCAAAACTGAAGATTTTAATACCACCCAGGCACGCAGGAATGTTGCCGCAAAACTGATAGCCGAAAATAAATATTGTTTTTAAGCCGGCGAGAAGACTTACGAAGTTTTAAAAACTTCGTAAGTCTGGGATAGCGAAATTCTGGTGGTGACAATAACGCCTATCGCATGGCGGCGAATACTCACCCGGCTACGCTGCGCTGGCCACCCTCTCTTCACCTGCGGTGTAAAGAGGGGCTTGAACGCTGAATATCAATATATTAAATAAGAATTAAAATAATAAATTTTCAAGCCCCTCTTTCCGGCGAAGCCGAAGAGAGGGTGGCGGGCGTAGCCTCGCCGGGTGAGTCGTAACCAGCGTTCAACCGAATGTTCGTCTAATACGAAAGTGCCTCAATAACAACCCGCCCGTCGTTTCAATAACATCAACCTAAAAAATAAAAATCTAATAATGAAAGTATTAGTTTGTATAAGCCAGGTACCGGATACCAGTACTAAAATTGTATTAAAAAACAATAATACCGCCATCAGCAGCGATGGTGTTACCTATGTAATTAACCCGTACGACGAATGGTATGCCCTCATCCGGGCAATTGAATTAAAAGAAACCGGTATAGCTACCCAGGTTCACCTCATCACCGTAGGTAAAGCTGATGCGGAGCCGGTGATCAGGAAAGCGCTGGCATTGGGTGGTGATGAAGCCGTCCGCATTGATGCCGATAGCAATGATCCTTATGAAACCGCCGGTTATATAGCGGGGTATGCTGCCGGGGGCGGTTATGATCTTATTTTATGCGGCAAAGAATCTATCGATTACAATAATGGTACTACAGGCGCCATGCTGGCCGGATTGCTGGATATCAATTACATTGGTTTTGCAACGGGTATACAAGTGGAAGGTAATACGGCAGTGGTAACCCGTGAAATAGAAGGCGGCGAGGAAACTGACGCCTGTAACTTACCCGTGGTAATATCCTGCCAAAAAGGTGTTGCCGAGGCGCGCATACCCAATATGCGTGGTATAATGGCTGCGCGTACACGCCCGTTAAAGGTTGTTGTGCCTACAAAAATAGCGCCGCTCACCCAAATATTAGCTTATGAATTACCACCGGCCAAAGCCGGGATTAAACTAGTAAGCCCCAATAATATGGACGAATTGGTAGCATTGCTGCATACCGAGGCCAAAGTAATCTGATAGCTGAATTTCATTGTCCGGTTACCTGTACCGGGCATTTCTCAAACCAAAAAACTTAAAAAAATGTCTGTAATTGTATTGATAGAACATACCGGGGGAACGATTAAAAAGAAAAATTTCGAGGCGCTACACTATGCCGCGCAAATAGCTAAGCAAACGGGAACCACGGTAACTGCCCTTGTTTTAGGCACCGTTGCTGCTGTCGAGATGGAGAGCCTTGGCGAATATGGCGCTCAAAAAGTATTACATATTGCTGATAGCCGTTTAGACGAACTACATGCGCGGGCTTATGCCGGTGCATTGATAGCCGCAGCGCAAAAGGAAGAGAGTAAAATAATTGTAACGCTTCATGATATCGGCGGCAGGATGGTTGCCCCACGGGTGGCCGTGAAATTAGGGGCCGGTCTGGTGGCGGGTGCATTGTCGTACCCGGATACCGAAAAAGGATTTGTGATTAAAAAAGCCGTATTCTCGGGCAAGGCTTTCGCCTATGTGAATATTTTAAGCGATGTAAAAGTAATTATGCTGATGCCGAATACTTTTCCGGCGGTTAAAATTGAAGGAAAAGCAGTTATAGAGCAATTGGATGTAAGCTTTGGCGAAGAAGATTTTGGCGTAAAAGTGAAAGCTGTAAATAAAGTGACCGGCGAGGTGGCGCTTGCTGATGCCGAACTGGTTGTCTCCGGCGGGCGCGGCATGAAAGGCCCCGAAAACTGGGGCATATTGGAAGAACTGGCCAAAGAACTAGGCGCTGCCACAGCCTGCTCGCGCCCGGTGGCCGATTCGCACTGGCGGCCACATCACGAGCATGTTGGCCAAACAGGCGGTACGGTACGCCCTAATCTTTATATAGCAGTGGGTATATCGGGTGCCATACAACACCTGGCGGGCGTTAACGGTTCAAAAACCATTGTAGTGATTAACAAAGATCCCGAGGCTCCTTTTTTTAAAGCTGCCAATTACGGTGTTGTGGGGGATGCAATGGAGATTTTACCAAGGCTGACAGCAGCCGTCAGGAAGTTTAAGCAACAGCACAAATAAAACAATAAGGTTATGGAATTTTTTTATGAAGGCCAGGTGTTATGGTCGCAAATAGATTCAAACCAGCACATGCGGCATTCCGCTTATGCCGATTTTGCAGCGCAGGCACGTATAACCATGCTGGAAAACCTGGGTTTAAAACTCCCCAAACTTTACGAATATAAAATAGGGCCAGTATTGTTCAGGGAAGAATTGATTTACTTGCGCGAGATTGGAATTAACGACCTGATCAGGGTAAGCTGCGAACTTGTAAGCTCGCGGCCCGACGGCTCCCGCTGGGCGATAAGGCACGAGTTGTACCGGGGCGATGGCGTTAAAGCCGCTATAGTAAATGCCGAAGGCGCCTGGATAGATATGGAAAAACGCAGGCTTGCCATATTACCCGCAGAACTAAGCCAAATGTTTATGAATGCACCCCGGAGTAGTGATTATGTGGAAGAACGTAATACCGCCAGCAACCAATAATTTTACCATGACTGATTTAAAAGACGCCTTTGAAAAAGCGGTTGCCGAAAGCAAACAACTGCCATCAAAACCGGATAACGAAACATTGCTAAGCTTATACAGCCTATACAAACAGGCAACCGAAGGCGATATTGATACCCAAAAAACTCCGGGTATGTTTGATTTTGTGGCTAAAGCAAAATATGATGCCTGGCTAAAACTGGAGGGTATGGCCACCAATGTTGCGATGCAGCTATATATTAATTTAATAACAACCCTGAAAGGCGGATAGTCTTGAGTCGGAAGTTTTAGGTTCTAAGATGCTATCTGAATATAAAAACAGACTGTTATTGCTTCGTACCATCCATCATGCATTGAAACATTCGCTTAAACGCTGGCTACGACTCACCCGGTCGAGGCTACGCCCGACCACCCTCTCTTCACCTGCGGTGGAAAGAGGGTTTTTGTGTTTAATTATTTAATAATCAAGTATTTATTAAATGTAAATTTCCAAAACCCTCTTTGCGGCGCAGCCGGAGAGAGGGTGGTCGGGCGTAGCCTCGACCGGGTGAGTCGTAGCCGCCATGCGATATACGTCATGCTCCTTTTATTAGAAGTATAAAAAACATTGGTAAACCAAATTTAGACGACCTCTAAGAATCTGTCTAAAAACGGAAATTATTCATTGCCGTTGACTTCAGTCAACGGTAAAAAAATTATAATTGCTGGCTTTAGCCAAATTATTCAAGCGGACTTTGGCTAAAGCCACTCGCCTTTCAGCCATTATTCCGTTGACTAAAGTCAACGGCAATGATTTTTAAGTGATACATAAATAATCTAAATCAAATTTAGACGACCTCTAACTCAAAAATGACAATTCAGGCGTAGGACTAAGAACTTCCGACTTAATATTATTTAATAGCGCAATTATCAAACAAAAGAGGCTAACTTTAATTTCCGAAATATTGACAAATGTTTCCGTCGTTTAGACCTTTGTTAAGCGCCGCATAAGCTGATATTTGTTATTATAAACCATCCCGTTAATTAGCGGGGCTAAATTATTTTAATCATTTTATAATTCTACCTGTTTCTTTTTGAAGAGACGGCTTCTTATGCCGGGATTGCTATTTTGTAAATCTTAAAAGCATGGATATGCCGCAAAAAAAGAGATGGTTTTTTTGTAAAAATAATACCTGAAGCAATGTCTGTATCAAAAAAACAACCTATCCGTTTTGCACTAATCCTGCTAACTCTGCTATCGGTAAGCGTATGCGTAAAAGCACAGGCAGACAGAATTGAGGGCATGTGGTATAACGATGTAAAAAGCGCTAAAATCCAGATCACCAAAGAAAGTAACGGTAAGTTTTATGGTAAGGTGGTATGGCTTAAAGAACCGCTTAAAAACGGTAAACCAAAAGTTGACGAAATGAATGTTGACGAAAAATTGCGCACAAGGCCCCGGTTGGGCTTACCTGTATTGGCCGATTTTGAAAAAGATGGTGACGACAAGTATACAGGCGGTACCATTTACGATCCGCTAAACGGTAAAACTTACTCCTGCAAAATAACCTATAAAGGTAAAACCTTAGATATCCGCGGCTATATCGGCATTTCGCTGTTTGGGCGTACAACTACCTGGTCGCGGGCCGAATAAATTAAAAATTTAATAAACAAGCTTTACTGATGGATGCTAAACGAATCATAAAAAAAGTTGCAGTACTGGGGTCGGGAGTGATGGGCAGCCGTATAGCCTGCCATTTCGCAAATATCGGCGTACAGGTGCTGTTGCTTGATATTGTACCCAAGGATGCCCCGCCGGACGATAAAAAAGCCCGGAATAAAATTGTTAATGATGCGCTGGATTTTGCGTTAAAATCCAATCCATCACCCATTTACCTTAAATCATTTGCCAAACGCATCACTACCGGGAATTTTACCGACGATATGCCCAAAATTGCCGATTGCGATTGGATTATTGAAGTAGTGGTTGAACGCCTTGATATTAAACGTGAGGTATTTGAAACGGTAGAAAAATACAGGAAATCCGGCACGCTTATTACCTCAAACACATCCGGCATCCCCATACATTTAATGGCCGAAGGCAGGAGCGATGATTTCAAAAAACATTTTTGCGGCAGCCATTTTTTTAACCCGCCCCGGTATTTAAAATTATTGGAGATCATCCCCATAAAAGAAACATTGGGTAGCGTGGTTGACTTTTTGATGGATTATGGCGGCAAGTACCTTGGCAAAACCACCGTTTTGGCTAAAGATACCCCTGCATTTATAGGCAACCGCATAGGGGTGTTCAGCATCATGAGTGTGTTGCAATACGTAGAGAAAACCGGCATGACGGTTGAAGAGGTTGATAAGCTAACCGGGCCGGTAATCGGTCATCCAAAATCAGCAACGTTCCGCACCAATGATGTGGTGGGCTTAGATACCATGGTACACGTTGCCAACGGCCTTTATCAAAACGCACCAGATGATGAAGCACGCGAATTATTTAAAGTGCCATCATTTGTAGATGGCATGGTAAAAAATAACTGGCTGGGCAGTAAAACAGGCCAGGGTTTTTATAAAAAGGAAAAAGTTGATGGCGTAAACCAGTTTTACGCGCTCGATTTAAAAACGCTGGAATATAAGCCTTCTCAGAAAGTGAAATTCGCCTCGCTGGAAACTACTAAGGCGGTTGACAGTCTTCCGGCCCGCCTCAAAATATTAATAGCTGCAAAAGATAAAGCCGGTGATTTTTACCGGGCAACGTTTTATGAGTTATTTGCTTACGCCAGTAATCGTATTCCCGAAATAGCCGACGAGCTTTATAAAATAGATGCAGCCACAAAGGCCGGCTTTGGCCGGGAAATGGGCCCTTTTGAAAAATGGGACGCGCTGGGTGTCGAAGATACCGTGAAAGCCATGGAAGCAGCTGGCAACAAACCTGCTCGATGGGTATACGATATGCTGGCTGCTGGTGCAAAAAGCTTCTACAAAATTGAGAACGGCAAACGCTTGTATTACGATATTCCGGCTAAAGACTATAAAACCATTCCGGGAACCGAAGGACTTATTTTGCTGGATACCATCCGCGCTACAAATACCGTATGGAAAAACAGCGGAACTACGATTACCGATATTGGCGATGGTATACTAAACCTGGAGTTTCATACTAAAATGAATACCATAGGCGGCGAGGTAATTGAAGGCATTAACAAAGCCATTACACTTGCCGAAACCAGCTATAAAGGCCTGGTAATATCAAACGAGGGAGCCAATTTTAGCGCCGGGGCAAATGTAGGTATGATATTTATGATGGCGGTTGAACAGGAGTTTGACGAGCTGAACGCAGTAGTAAAGGCCTTTCAAAATACGATGATGCGGATCCGTTATTCGGCTATCCCGGTTGTGATAGCGCCCCACCAGATGGCTTTGGGTGGTGGCTGCGAAATGTGTTTGCATGCCGACAAAGTAGTAGCGCATGCCGAATTGTATATGGGTTTGGTTGAGTTTGGCGTTGGTTTGATACCCGGTGGCGGCGGAACAAAAGAATTTGCCCTGCGGCTTTCAGACGAGTTACAGGAAGGCGATGTTGAGCTGAATAATTTCCGCGATAGGTTTTTGACCATTGGCCAGGCAAAAGTATCCACATCGGCCTATGAGGCTTTTGAGTTTGGGTACCTTAAAAAGGGTAGGGATGTGGTAGTGGTATCGCGCGACAGGCTACTTGCCGAAGCAAAACAACAATGCCTGCAAATGGCCAACGAGGGATATGTGCAGCCTATTCCGCGCAGCGATATCAGGGTATTGGGCAAGCAGGCCCTTGGCCTTGGGTATGTGGGCGCCAATACCATGTACAGCGGCAACTACATTAGCGAACATGACGTAAAAATATCCCAGAAGCTGGCCTATGTGCTTTCGGGAGGTGATCTGTCTCAACCCTCGATAGTAAGCGAAGAGTATTTGCTTGGCCTGGAGCGTGAAGCCTTTATTTCGCTTTGCGCCGAAAAGAAAACGCTTGAGCGGATACAATCTATTTTAACAGGCGGAAAAGTGTTAAGGAACTAAGTTTTAATAAGTATAAAATCTCGATAAAATGAACGCATACATAGTGGCAGCCAGCCGCAGCGCTGTTGGAAAAGCTACCCGGGGTGGATTTAGGTTTACCCGGCCGGACACGCTTGCCGCAGATGTTATCAGGCAGTTAATGGCATCGGTGCCTAATGTTGATAAGGAGCAGATTGACGATGTGATTGTGGGCAACGCTACGCCCGAGGCCGAACAGGGCTTAAATGTAGCCAGGCTTATCTCGTTAATGGCATTGGATACCGATAAAGTACCCGGCATGACGGTAAATCGCTACTGTTCATCCGGCCTGGAAACTATCGCGATAGCTTCGGCAAAAATACACAGCGGCATTGCCGATTGCATTATTGCAGGTGGTGTAGAAAGCATGAGCCTGATCCCGATGGGGGGCTGGCGCATTGTGCCAAATGCCGACGTTGCCCTGGCGCATCCTGATTATTACTGGGGTATGGGCCTTACAGCCGAGGCCGTGGCAAAAGAATATCATGTTAGCCGCCAGGAGCAGGATCAGTTTGCTTACAACTCCCATCAAAAAGCCATCAATGCCATCAAATCGGGCAAATTTAAAGATGAAATAGCCCCGGTAAATATAGTAGAAACCTATATTGACGAAAGCGGGAAGAAAAAGAAAAGGGAGTTTAAGGTAGATGTTGATGAAGGGCCGCGTGCCGATACATCCATTGATGCATTGGCCAAGCTAAAACCGGTATTTGATGCAAAAGGGATGGTAACAGCCGGCAACTCATCGCAAACGAGCGATGGCGCAGCCTTTGTAATGGTGGTGAGCGAACGTTTTTTAAAAGCGAATAATCTTAAGCCAATTGCAAGGCTGGTTAATTATGCTGTTGCAGGTGTACCGCCACGTATTATGGGGATAGGGCCATTGGTGGCTATACCCAAAGTATTAAAAATGGCCGGGATGAAACAGCAGGATATTGATTTAATAGAATTGAATGAGGCATTTGCATCACAGTCATTAGCTATTATTAAAGGGCTGGAGCTTGATCCCGACATCGTTAATGTAAATGGCGGTGCTATAGCATTGGGTCATCCGCTTGGCTGCACAGGGGCCAAGCTTTCGGTTCAGCTTTTTAATGAATTAAAAAGGCGTGAAAAAAAATATGGTATAGTTACCATGTGTGTAGGCACCGGGCAAGGCGCAGCGGGTGTATTTGAATTACTGTAAAGGGCAACCTTTATTTAAATAATTGTTGCAATATGGAAAACGCGACAAGACTATTTGATTGCATGGACACCCAGGCCAAGGCGCCAAGGGCAAATTTCCTGAATGCAAAAGAGAACGGTGCCTGGAGGGCATACAGCACCAAAGAGGCGCACGATATGATTTACCAGTTATCCGGTGCTTTATTGGAACTGGGCGTTTCGGCCGGTGATGGCACTACCGAAGGGCGCGATAAAATAGGGCTGATCAGCAACGGCAGGCCAGAATGGGTGATAACCGACCTGGCGGTGCAGCAAACAGGTGCCATACTGGTGCCGCTATACCCCAATACAGGTACCAAAGAAATTGAGCAGATTTTAAATGAAGCCGAAGTTAAATACGTATTCATAAGCAGTAAAGATTTATGCGATAAAGTGCAAGAGGTACGTTTGAATATCCCCTCATTAAAAGCCATTTTTACTTTCGATGATATAGATGGCTGTACGCATTGGAGTGTATTGTTTAAGCCCTTAAAGGAAGGCCAGCTGCAAAAAATAAAAGAAATAAGCGACGGGATTACCGAAAATGACATCGCTACCATCATTTATACTTCGGGTACTACCGGCCGGCCCAAGGGAGTAATGCTTACCCATAAAAATATCATGAGCAATGCGGCAGCCTCCGGTGATGTGCTTGCCCAGATACCATTGAAAGAAAAATGCGTTTTGAGCTTTTTGCCTCTCAACCACATTTTCGAAAAGATGTGTACCTATGTTTATCTCTTTAATGGTTTTTCTATTTACTACGCCGAGAATATGGATACCATTGGCGCAAATTTGAAAGAGGTAAAGCCCTCTCTTTTTACAGCCGTTCCGCGTTTGCTCGAAAAAGTGTTTGAAAAAATTATGGTCGAGGGCCAGAAACTAACCGGTGTTAAAAGGAAGATCTTTTTTTGGGCGGTAAAAGTGGCCGAAGCGTATGAAATTAATAACAGCAGCCTGGGGTACAAAATTAAACTTGCCATAGCCGATAAACTGGTGTTCAGCAAGTGGCGTAACGCTATCGGGGGCAATATAAAATCAATAGTGGTTGGTAGTTCGGCCTGTCCTATTAAGCTCGAGAGGATTTTCACCGCAGCCGGCATCGTTATTTTGGAAGGTTATGGGCTTACAGAAACTTCGCCCGTAATTGCCGTTAACCGTTATGAAAAAAGCGGTAGAAAATTTGGTACAGTAGGTCCTTTGTTAAATGGCGTGCAGGCTAAAATAGCAGCCGACGGCGAAATCCTTTGCAAAGGGCCCAACGTAATGGCCGGATATTATAAAAATCCGGAGCTTACGGCCGAAGTGATACAAGATGGCTGGTTTCATACCGGCGATATTGGCGAATTGGATAAAGATTCATTCCTGAAGATAACTGATCGCAAAAAAGAGATCTTTAAAACATCCGGCGGCAAATACGTGGCCCCGCTGCCCATCGAAAATAAGATGAAAGAAAATTATTTTATTGAACAGATGATGGTATGCGGTTCGGAGAGGAAGTTTGTTTCGGCGCTGATTGTACCCTCTTATACGCATTTAAAACCCTGGTGCAAGCAACACGAAATCTCGTTTTCATCCAACAAGGAACTAATTAAAGATGCCAGGGTGATTGAATTGTACCAATCAATTATCAATACATACAATCCCGAATTTAACCATGTTGAACAGGTAAAGAAAATAACCTTGCTTCCGGATGAATGGTCGATAGATAGCGGTGAGCTTACACCAACGGGGAAAATGAAACGGAAGGTGATAGCCGAAAAGTACAAAACCCAGATAGATAAAATGTATCTGAGCGAAGTGAGTGATAACCCAACCCTTGTAAATTGATTAACGCGATGAGCACATTTCAAACAACCATACAAGATAAACTTGTTGTAATTACACTTGACAGGGGACGTTCAAATCCTATCAATCATCAGATGGTTAAAGAACTGACTGATTGTATACACAAACTCGAGAATGATGATAATGTGGGCGGCGTGATTTTAACCGGTAAAGAAGGTTTTTTCTCATCAGGGGTTGATCTGATAGAGGCTTATGATTACGACCAGGAACAAAGCCGCGGATTTTGGATCGACTTTTTAGTTTTGCAAAATACGCTAACAGCTTTCAGGAAACCAATGGTTGCTGCCATAAGTGGCCATAGCCCTGCCGGTGGTTGCATATTAGCCATTTGCTGCGATTACCGGGTGATGGCTGCCGGGAAATTTGTCATCGGGTTAAATGAAATTCCTGTGGGTATTATTGTCCCGGATAGTGTTTTTAATTTGTATTCATTCTGGCTCGGTCGGCGCAAAGCCTATCAATATTTACTGGAGGGCAAATTGCTCCAGGTAGATGAAGCACTGGAAGCGGGTTTGATTGATGAAATTAGTGCACCGGATAGCTTAATGAACGCTGCAATAAAGAAAATAACTGCTTATATGAAACTGAACCCCGTTACCTGGAGTGAAAGTAAGTTGAATTTGCGTAAGCAGTTGATTAGTAAATTAAAGACCGATCAAACCCGTACTTTAAATAAGATGCTGGAGCAATGGTGGGCGCCTGCAACCAGGCAAGGCCTGCAAATGATGATCCAGAATTTAAAAGCAAAAAGTACAACCACAAATTAATTGATGATGACAGATCCTTCAACTCCCGATAATGCTAAAGGCCCCAGTCCGGCAATTGCCGGTGGCATGTTAAGGGACGATGCCCTGAAAGGTAAAACCGTCATTGTAACCGGTGGCGGTACCGGTTTGGGTAAGGCCATGGGCACTTACTTTTTGCAACTGGGCGCCAACCTGGTTATCACCAGCCGCAAACTGGATGTGCTGCAGCAAACGGCTGCCGAAATGGAATCTGCAACCGGTGGCAAGGTACTACCAATAGCCTGCGATGTACGAAAATATGATGAAGTTGAAAAGATGCTGCAACAGGCAATTGAAACTTTTGGCAGGGTAGATGTATTATTGAACAATGCGGCCGGTAATTTTATTTCGCCAACAGAACGCTTGTCGGCAAATGCGTTCTCGGCCATAATCGATATTGTGTTAAAGGGCTCGGCCAATTGTTCACTGGCTTTGGGCAAATATTGGATCAGCGAAAAAATACCAGGTAACATACTGAATATTATTACCACTTATGCCTTTACAGGTTCGGCCTACGTGGTACCCTCGGCCTGTGCCAAGGGCGGCGTGCTGGCCATGACCAGGTCTTTAGCGGTTGAGTGGGGCCGTCATGGCATCAGGACAAACGCCATAGCGCCCGGCCCGTTTCCGACCAAAGGGGCCTGGGAGCGATTGCTTCCAGGGGACATGGCGCAAAAATTTGATTTTAAAAATAGGGTGCCCCTTAAACGAGTTGGTGAGCACCAGGAGCTGGCCAACCTGGCCGCTTTCCTGGTGTCTGATTTTTCGGGTTATATCAATGGCGAGGTAATTACCATAGATGGCGGCGAGTGGCTGCAGGGCGCCGGCCAGTTCAGCGCACTTGAAATGATCCCTCCCGAAATGTGGGACGATATTGAGAAATCTACCCGCTCGGCATAGTTACCCTATCGGTAACACTAATAATTTAAGCAAAGCCTGGTTTGCTTAACCAGCAGCGCCACACGTCCTACGAAATCGCTTTTAACAGGAGGCACCTACGGAGCCCGGTTTTTGGATTTTCTTCCAACTCCAGCGGAGTTACGTGTTTATAGCGAAAAAATAGCTTGTTTTTGGCTCCGTAGGAGCCTCCTGTTTTTTCTTAATTTCAAAAGGGATGCGCCACCTGTGCATATATAATGTCCGTAACATGATAGCGCGTTCTTGAAAAACCAGGGCCTCCTAACTAAATTTCAGGCAAACAGCTTATTATAAAACGTATCTCCAACGTTTTCGTAAATAAATACTCCCCAACTAAATTTTTGAATGGTTTTTATGCGGATGTTTGATTTAATCCCATTCGCCAATAAACTGAAGAACTTAATTTATCGATATGCCCAAGAAACTGCCTCTCAAGCAATACCTTATTGTTTTTTTTATGGCCGCCGGTTTTAATGCATCAGCACAAAGCAAAAAAACAAGTGGATTCCTGCTACAGAACGAACAGCAATTATCCGTCTTTAAGAAACAATACCAGGCCGGCGATACAGCTATCAGCAACCAAATTAAATCGCTGTTAGCAGATGCTGATAAAGAGTTAGCGGCGGGCCCGTATTCGGTAACTTTCCATAAAACCAGGGTGGCGCCAAGCGGTAACCCGCATGATTATGTTAGCCAGGCCCCTTACTGGTGGGCCGATCCGTCGAAGCCCGATGGTAAACCTTACATCCGTAAAGATGGCGAACGTAACCCTGAGATATACCTGCTGCATGACGATTCGCAACTAAATGACTTATGCCGGGCTGTTAAAAAACTGGGGTTTGCCTACTATTTTACGGGCGATGAGCAGTATGCCCAAAAAGCAGCGGGATTAATGCGTACCTGGTTTATTGATACAGCCACAAAAATGGCTCCCAATTTTAACTACGCCCAATATATTCCGGGCATTAATGACGGCCGTGGGATAGGTATAATTGAAAGCCGCGCGCTGGCGATTATTCCGGATGCCCTTGCCATGATGCAGGGTAGCAAAAGCATAACAACTGACCTCCAAACAGGGGTAAAGCAGTGGTTTGCCGGGTATTTGGAGTGGCTGCAAAAAAGCAAAAACGGGAATGAAGAAAGACAGGCACGCAATAACCACGGCACTTTTTACGATGTTCAGGTGGTTGATTTTGCTCTTTTCACCGGAAACGACAAACTGGCAAAAGAAGTTCTCCAAACCCGCACTATCGCCAGGATAGATACCCAATTTGCAGCTGATGGCCGGCAGCCATTGGAACTGGAGCGTACACGGTCATGGAATTATTCGAACATGAACCTGACCGGCTGGAGCATGCTGGCTACACTTGCCGACCGAGTGGATATTAATTTATGGCATACTGAAAAGCAGGGGAGGGGGATAAAAAAATGCATCGAATGGATAATGCCGTACTTATTGAAACAAAAAGATTGGCCGTACAAACAAATAGAACCTATTAGTTACGGCGAGACTTTAACCATTTGCAGCCTTGCTGAGGAAAAATACCCGGGGATTGATTTTAAAAAGGTTTTTAAAATGTATCCGCGCCCGAAACCATGGGGAGACGAGCATCATTAAAATTTAAATAGTAGCGCTTTCAGTAATACATGAGGATGAAAAGAACTATACTGTTTGTTGGCATTTTATTGATAAACCTGGTTGCAAACGCCCAGCAAAAAATAAGGCTGAATAATAATTGGGAATTTTTAAAGCAGGACCTTGGCAGCATATGGGAAACCGTACGACCGCTGACCAAAGATGGGCCGGACAATTATCCCCTATGGCAAAAAGTAACTTTGCCACACTGTTTTAACGCCCGCGATGCCGTTGATCCAATCGGAAATTATTACCAGGGGCCCAGCTGGTACCGCACGCGGTTAAATATTAACAATCCATATAAAAACGGGCGCACACTGTTGTTTTTTGAAGGAGCAGGCCAAAAGACCGATGTGTATGTTTACACCACCAAAGTGGCGGCACATGCAGGTGGTTACGATGAGTGGTTTGTTGATATTACACAAGCGGTTGACGATTTTAAAAAGACCGATACCTTCAGCAAACAATTTAAAGGAACTATACCCATCGAAATACGTTGCGATAACTCGCGCGATGTGGAAAGTATACCCTCACAGCTATCTGATTTTGATGTTTTTGGTGGTATTTACCGATATCTCGATTTGGTTTATCAGCCCGCTCTCGGCATCGATAACTTATTTGCAAGCGCAGTATTAGATAAACAATATAAAACCGGTACTATTGATGTTCAGGCTACATTTTACAATCCCGATCATGTAAAAAAAGCAATCGGGAATATTAAAATAACTGATGCATCCGGCAAAACGGTTGCAGAAACCGTTTACAACATTGATGTTGATAATGCCGGTGCTGTTCCTGTTGGCAAACTCAAAGTTAATAATCCGCATCTATGGTCGCCCAATGATCCTTATTTGTATGAGGTCACGATAGATGCTGGTGGCTATACGCGAAAGGAAAAGGTAGGTTTCCGTGATTTCTTATTTGCCGATAATGGCCCGTTTTACTTAAATGGCAAACGGCTGTTACTTCGCGGAACGCATAGGCATGAGGATCAATCGGGAGTGGCAGCTGCCATGACCGATAGCATGATGTACCAGGAAATGCGGATGATAAAAGAAATGGGTGCCAATTTTATTCGGCTTGGACATTATCAGCAATCGCGGATTATTTTAAATTTATGCGACAGCCTGGGTTTATTGGTATGGGAAGAAGAACCCTGGTGCCGTGGCGGATTGGGCGGAGATAAATATAAAGAACAGGCCCGCCGCATGCTAACCAACATGATCCATCAGCATTACAACCACCCCTCGATAATTTTATGGGGCCTGGGCAACGAAAATGATTGGCCCGGCGACTTCCCGGAGTTTGATAAGGCTAAAATAAGGGCATTCATGAGCGAACAAAATGATTTGGCGCATAAGCTTGACCCGTCCCGCAAAACCGTCATTCGCCGCTGCGATTTTTGCAAGTACATTCCGGATATTTACTCGCCCACCATATGGGCCGGCTGGTATAAGGGAAAATATACAGAATACAGGAAATATAGCGAAGATGAGTTTAAGAATGTTAAGCATTTTTTCCATGCAGAATGGGGCGGCGACAGCCACTCTGGCCGCAATTCCGAGCTTGCAGACAAGGCTTTGGAAAATATCAGGAATAGTGCCGGATCAATTGATACTACGCTCTTCAATAAATCTGCCGAGCTTTTAAAAAACGGCGACTGGAGCGAGAATGCCACCTGTAACCTTTTCGACTGGACTTTGAAAGAACAGGAAACCATGCCCTGGCTAAGCGGATCGGCGTTTTGGGCTTTTAAAGATTTCTCGACACCAATAAGGTTTGATAACCCGCTGCCTTATATGAACCAAAAAGGCGTGGTTGAAAATGATTTGACAAAAAAGGAGGTTTATTACCTGGTTCAGTCCTATTGGGCGGATAAACCTATGGCGCATATCTACGGGCATAACTGGCCGGTTAGGTGGGGTGATGTTGGTGAATTAAAAATGGTTAAGGCCTATTCAAACTGCAACCAGGCCGAACTATTTGTAAATGGCAAAAGTTATGGCATTAAAAAACGTAACAGCCAGGATTTTCCCGCAGCCGGGTTAAGGTGGATGGTTCAATTTAAAAAAGGCAGAAATGAGCTGGTCCTAAAAGCCAGCAAGGGACGTGTTACCGTTACTGATGCCGTATCACCAATATATCAAACCGAAAAATGGGGCAAGCCAGCTAAACTGAAGCTGGAAAAAATTGCCGAAGGAAATGGTTCGGTTACCGTACAGGCAACGTTATTGGATAGCCAGGGCGTATTATGTTTAGATGCAGTTAACTGGGTCAGTTTTTCGTCAACCGGCGATGGCACGTTGCTGGACGACCTGGGTACTTCAAAAGGATCGACAAAATTGCAGGCTATTAATGGCCGCGCTGTTATCAGCATAAAAACCAATAAGGGTAATAGTGTTGTTAGTGTACAATCGCCGGGCCTGCAAACTGTATTTTTGAGCCTTTAAATAACAGCACACATGGTGTGTGGTTAAAATTCGTTTAATGGATGCTCCCGGCCGTTTTACTCCTGACAAACCAGGATGATTACCTATAAACAGTTTCTTTAATTTTTGGTGCCTAACTAAATCGTTTGCGTAGAAATATTGGCGTTTATGTGCGAAGTTTAGAGGATTTGAGTGTAATATTGATTTTTACAGCTATCTGCCGCTAAAATATTTACCATGATACAAAGTAATCTCTTTCAATATAATGAAGCAACCGATTGGAAAACCGTTGGGGATGGCGTACAACGGCAGGTGTTTGGTTACGACGACAAAGTTATGCTGGTTAAGGTAAAGTTTGAAAAAGGCGGCTGTGGAGTGTTACACAATCATGCGCATTCGCAGGTTAGCTATGTGGAGAGCGGCGTATTTGAGATGACCATAGATGGCACAAAAAAAACAATACGCAAGGGCGATGGTTATTACATCCCTCCGTATTCTGTACACGGTTGTGTCTGCCTCGAGGCCGGGATGCTTATTGACGCCTTTGGCCCATGCAGGTGGGAATTTGTTGACCATGACCATCGGCGCTACACAATATAAATAACTTATAGCAGTATTTACGGCATTAAAACAAGGTAGGGGCCGATGCCCCCTTAACCCAATTTGTAGTTTTTAAACATCAAGCGCGAAGCCATTGAGTACTTCACGTGCTTCCTTGTGAAATACCCGCATAAATTGCTCGGCCTTTTCAACCATTAATCGCGACCCGATAAAGATGGGAGAGCGCTGATGTAATTCATAAACATCCAGGTCGAGTATGCGGTTTGTTCCGTCAGATGCTTTTCCGCCAGCCTGCTCCATAATGAATGCCATCGGGTTACACTCGTATACCAAGCGCAATTTTCCTTTGGGAGATGCCGATGTATAAGGATAAATGAATATACCGCCTTTGATCAGATTGCGGTGCAGGTCGGCCACCATCGAGCCCGTATAGCGGGATGTATATGGCCGGCTGGTGTTTTTATCCTCTTCCTGGCAGTATTTGATGTACTTTTTAACCCCCTGCGGAAAGTGGATGTAATTACCTTCATTTATCGAATAAATGGTCCCGGCTTCCGGGATTGTTAAATTTGGATGCGACAGGCAAAACTCCCCGATAGAAGGGTCGAGGGTAAACCCGTTAACCCCTTTTCCGGTTGTATATACCAGCATGGTAGATGAACCGTATATAATATAACCGGCGGCCACCTGGCTGGTACCTTTTTGTAAAATATCTTCTACCGTTGCCGCCCCGGAAACCGAAGTCCTGCGGTAAATTGAAAATATGGTTCCAATACCAACATTCACATCAATGTTAGAAGAGCCATCCAGGGGATCTATAGCGACAACATATTTGGCGTTTTTTGAAATTTCCGAATCGATATTAATGTGTTCGTCATTTTCTTCAGATACTATCATACAACATTCGCCCCCGCTTCTTAGCGCGGCTATAAATTGTTCATTGGCATAAACATCCAGTTTTTTCTGGCTCTCACCCTGCACATTCACCGTACCCGAATCGCCAAGTATGGAAGCAAGCCCGGCTTTATTAATTTCGCGGTTCACAATTTTTGCAGCAATGGCAAGGTCTCTTAATAATCTCGATAATTCACCTTTTGCATAAGGGAAATCTTTTTGTTTTTCAATAATAAACTGGCCTAAGGTCTTAATTTCGTTCATGGTAAATGGAATAATGGTAGTGTTTGAAAATTAAAATAAACTATTTGCTGTTATATCCTGTACTTCAATGAGTTGTTGCGGTAAAGTGATCTGTTTAAGCTTTATTTCTTGCTCAATCTGGCCGATGGCTTTAACTGTTTTCATAAAGGAATCTGGCGTTACCGAAATAGAATCAATACCTTCTTCAACCAAAAACTGGGCAAAGTCCGAAAAATCGGATGGCCCTTGCCCGCAAATGCCCACTTTTACGTTCAGCTTTTTAGCAATGCGAATCAAATGTGATATCATCATTTTTACAGCCTCATTCCGCTCGTTATATAAGCTTGCTACTAATGATGAATCCCTGTCGAGCCCTAAAACGAGTTGCGTCAAGTCATTTGAGCCAATTGAAAACCCATCAATATGCCGGGCAAATTGCGCGGCCAGTATCACGTTAGACGGAACTTCGGCCATCAAATAAACCTCCAGCTTGTTTTCGCCCCGTTTTAAGCCAAACTCGTCCATCGTATTATAAACCATTAACAGTTCATCAACCGTGCGGCAAAAGGGAATCATTACTACCACATTGTCAAGCCCCATTACCTCTCTTACCTTTTTAATGGCTTTACACTCCATCCCAAAGGCCTGTTTGTAGGCCGTAGAATAGTATCGCGATGCCCCTCTCCAGCCAATCATTGGGTTTTCTTCAACGGGCTCAAAATATTTGCCTCCCGGCATATTGAAATACTCGTTGGTTTTAAAATCCGAAAACCGTACGATAACTTTATTGGGGTAAAACGCTGCTGCAATTTTGGCAATTCCATAGGATAGTTTTTCGATAAAGAAATCCTCGCCGCTTGCATATCCTTTTGTTATCCCGGCAATGTGCTCAGTTAGTGCTGCATCGTTCAATTCGGCATGTTTAAGCAGGGCGAGCGGATGAACTTTGATATAATTGTTAATGATAAATTCTTCCCTGGCAAGGCCCACCCCTTTATGCGGGTAGCAGGCGTATTGAAAAGCCATCTCGGGTGAAGCCACGTTCATCATTACCGGGGTTGTTATTTCCGGCAAGTCAGCCAGGTTTTGTTCGATTTTTTTAAACGAGATTAAGCCCTCATAAACGATACCGGCTTCACCTTCGGCGCATGATGCTGTAATTAGCTGCCCTGTTTTCAATATATCGGTTGCATTTTCGCAACCTACTATTGCCGGTACGCCCAGCTCGCGCGCTACAATTGCAGCATGGCATGTTCTGCCGCCTTTATTGGTAATAATAGCGGCGGCCTTTTTCATTACAGGTTCCCAATCGGGGTCGGTCATGTCGGTAACCATAATATCTCCCGGCTGAAAATTAATCTCGTGGATATTTTGCTTTTCAAGGCCGTTAAGTAAATGCACCCGGCCCGAAGCTATTTTATCACCAACGGCAATACCTTTGAGTAATACTTTTTCATGGCGCATTTCATCATCTATTTTAAATTCAATAACAATGCCCGCGGTTTTTCTTGAATGGATGGTTTCTGGCCTGGCCTGCACAATAAAAAGCTCTCCGGAGTTTCCGTCAACAGCCCACTCCACATCCATTGGGCACCACCGCCCTTTAAGCGCCGAATAATAATCTTCAATAATCAATACCCATTTGCCCAACTGTAAAATCTGGTCGTCGGTGAGGCAAAATTGTATACTGTCATCAGTTGGCGTTTCTATCACCCGTACTCTTTCCTTCGCAGTATCGCCATAAACCATTTTTTGATGCTTTGTGCCTAACTTTTTTTCGATAATTGCGCGGAAACCCTCTTTTAATAAAGGCTTGAACACAATATATTCATCAGGGTTTATTGAGCCCTGCACTATCATCTCGCCAAGGCCATATGATCCGTTAATTACCACGGCATCCTTAAACCCGCTTTCGGTATCCAACGAAAAAGCTACACCCGAAACACCAAGGTCGGAACGGACCATTTTTTGAACGCATACAGAGAGGCCAATCTGAAAATGATCGTATCCGAACGCCTTTCTGTAGCTGATTGCCCTATCGGTAAACAAGGAGGCAAAACAATTTTTCACAGCCACCAGCAGGCTTTCTGCTCCGCTGATATTTAAAAAAGTATCCTGCTGACCGGCAAAGGAAGCGTCAGGAAGGTCTTCGGCAGTAGCAGACGACCGAACGGCTACGTCGACATCGTTTTGATTGTATTGCTCACTTAGTGTTCTGTATCCTTCAATTATCTGCGATTCAAGAACAGGCGGAAAATCGCCGCTGCATATAAGGGTACGAATACTGGCGCCGCATTGCATCAACGCTTCCAGGTCGTCTGTGTTTGTTTCATCAACAATCTGCTTTATAATTTCATCAAGCTTATTTGATGAAATAAAATGATAGTAAGCAGCCGCTGTAATAATAAATCCATCGGGAATATTAATGCCAAAGCCACAAAGGTTTTGCAGCATTTCGCCAAGCGAGGCATTTTTGCCACCTACAATATCAATATCATGAATTGATGCTTCGGCTAGTTTGAGGATAAATTTTTCTGTTTTCATAAACAATTGCGTTTGCTCAAAATTATCCTGCAAAAATTTAGCTTAATTTGTAAATGTTAATCATAATTGATACTATATTAACCAATAATTGGTGTTGTTAAGTAAAAATGGTTAGAACTGTATAATGGAAACGCATTTTTATTCATTGTTTAAGCAACAAAAGAATTCGTTAAGCATAACGGAGGCTAACAGGTATCATGCCTTGAATGATTTTCATTACCATGTAGAAACCGAACTTATTTATATTATTGAGGGTGAAGGGACGCTATTGCTTGGCGATAAGTTAATACGGGTATCGGGAGATACGTTAATATTAATTGGCAAAAACACACCGCACATGTTTAAGTTTGACACCTTCACTTACCAGGATGATTTGATGCAACGGGGGAAAATTCCGTTACAGGTGCAGTTACTAACACTGCATTTTGACCCCAATATTTGGGGCGATGCTTTTATGAAACTCCCAGAAAACGAAACAATGAGCAACCTCTTTACTGAAGCTGCAAAAGGATTGCATATTGAAGGCGGGGAGAAAAAAAGTGTTATTGAATTAATGTCGAAGTTATTGAGTGCCCCGGCATATGATCATTTTTCAATTCTAATGAACCTTTTCAACACGATAGCCCTGGGGAAAGAACACCAATTCCTGGCAGAAACTCCTGACGCGGAAACTTTAAACAAAACTGACGAGAAGCGGCTGTCTAAGGTATATATCTACACGTTAAACAATTTTACAAGGGCAGTTAAGCTAAAGGATGTTGCAGATATTGTTTACATGTGCCCTAACGCTTTTTGTCGTTATTTTAAATTACGCACCAATAAAAGTTATTTTGAATTTTTAATTGAAATCAGGATTGATTACGCGTGCAGGTTATTGCGCGAAAAGGATTATAGCACAGCTGTAATCTGTTATAATTCGGGCTTTGGCAACATTTCAAATTTCAACCGGCACTTTAAAGCGCTTACCGGAAAAACCCCTTTAGAATACCGCAAAAATCCGGGTAGCTCATTGGCTGCATTCCCTTTTGCCAAAATCAATTGATGGTCCTTTATTGGCCTTACATTACAAATCCCGGTCGGGTAAAAAGCGGGGAACGAATTTGCACAAACACCTACCGTAATTAACCAATCTGTTTTTGTTCACCTGCTTATTGGTTCCCAACTAAATCGTTGGAGTGAAAATATTAAGGCTCATTTGTAAAGCGTGGCATAATTGAGTGTATCTTGAGTTTTACAACTAAAGCAACATTTGAAAAATGTGTATCTGATAACACGTAGAAAAATATTTACAAATCAATCTGGTACCATGAAGCCCGGTGCATGTATTATTATAAAGTAGTAGTTATCCGGATACTGCTTATACCAATGAAAACTAATAAATAAACCAGGCGACCATATTACTATCGCTCAAAACAAAAAAAGGTTATGCCCAGCTTTAATCTTTTGCTGGTAAGGCGTATCGTGAAGAGGTTACAACAAATATCAATGATGATCAGAAAATTTGCGATAGCTGTATACTTGCTTGCCACAATATTAAATACAAGCCTCGCCTTTGCCCAGGATAAAGGCGATGAGGATAAAACGATGGCAAATGAGGCCAGGGATCGCGACAAAAAAGCCATTGACAATGCTGTAAATGGTTGGTGGACTGCAAGCATGAAAACGCACGATACCCGGGTAGCCTGGTGGCGCGATGCCCGGTTTGGTATGTTTATTCACTGGGGTATTTATTCATTACCCGGCGGTGAATGGAAGGGCAAACGCGTAGATGGCTATGCCGAGCACCTGATGCGTAAACAAAAGATTCCCCGCGCCGAATATCTTGAATTGGCCCATCAATTTAACCCGGTAAAGTTTGATGCCGATAAATGGGTTAAAACAGCCAGGCGGGCCGGGATGCGCTATTTAATTATCACCGCTAAACATCACGACGGCTTCGCGATGTACAACTCCAAAGTGTCTGACTATAATATTGTAAAACAAACGGCCTGGAAACACGACCCAATGGCCGACCTTTCTGCTGCATGTAAAAAATACGGACTGAAGTTTGGCTTTTATTATTCGCATGCCTTTGACTGGGAACATCCGGATGCGCCGGGCAATGATTGGGATTATAAAAATCCCGGCGGCGACCTGAATTTGCACGGCGGGCGCGACTGGTATGATCTGCACCCCGAATTGTTGCCTAAAGCGGTAAAGTACGTTGATGAAAAAGCGATTCCGCAAATTAAGGAACTGCTAACCACTTATCACCCGGATATCCTGTGGTTTGATACACCTCAAAAACTCCCCCTGTCCGAAAATATCCGCATCCTGCAAGCCATCCGCGAAACCGACCCTAACGTTGTGGTGAACGGCAGGCTGGCGCGAGCCGGTAACGGCCTTAATCTGGGTGATTACAAAAACACATCCGACCGCCCCGCCGAATTTTTTCCGGTCGACGGCGATTGGGAAGCTATCCCCACTACAAATGAATCATATGGGTACTCAAAATTTGATAAGAGCCATAAGCCGGTCGGCTTTTTTATCCAACTACTGGCCAAAGCCGCTTCGCGGGGCGGTAATTTGCTGATGAATATCGGCCCCATGGGCGATGGCGAATACGCCCCCGAGGATGTAGCTATTTTAAACGGAATAGCCGCGTGGATGGATAAAAATTCGGAAAGTATTTATCAAACCAGCAAAACACCTTTGCCTTTTCAAAGCTGGGGTGTATCTACCCGTAAGGGAAATCTTTTATTCCTTCATGTATTTAAATGGCCGGCCGATGGTAAAATCATAGTCGGCGGCTTAAAAAGCGATATTAATAAGGCTTATTTATTGGCCGATCCGTCAAAAAAAGCCTTGTCGTTTCAACGCATTAATCCCCTGGATATCGGTATCGGCGTTCCGTTAAAGGCCCCCGACACCGCAAACACCGTTATTGTATTGGCAACAAAGGATAACATTGAAACGGACGTTGTAAGACTACTGTCGGACAATGGTACCGCAAATCGTTTGCTGGCTTTTGACGCTGAATTAACCGGCAAAGGCTTTGGTTTCGGCGATGGTAAGGCAGGCAAATATTACCTGGATGGCTGGAGTAAAATGGACCAGTCAATTAAATGGAATTTCAGGCTTTTAAAATCCGCTACTTATAAAATTATGATTAAATACCTGGCTGACAGCAGTGATATGGGTACGTTCAAATGCATAATAAACGATATGGTTAAACAGGGCGAAGTCTTATCGTCTGAAAAGGATCAAATAAAAACTTCGTCCCTGGGCGAGATAACCCTGCCGGTGGGCGTGCATACACTACAGATTATCCCAACCGCAATAACCAAAAGCAGCCTGATGAAAATTTTAGAAATTCAATTAACGCCTATAATAAATAAATGATGAATAATAAACATACAATAGCATGCCTTTTATGTGCGTTTTTGCAATTAAATGCATTTGCTCAGAAAAACGTGTCAAAAGGTTTTGCTTTGACCCAAAAGCAAACAGATGTTATGCTATCGGCAATTGATCAGGCCAAAAGTTCTGGCGGCACCGGGGTAACGCCACGTTCTTTATCTGCTAACGGCGATTTAGCATTAGTGCCTTCTAAAGATTGGTGCAGCGGTTTTTTCCCCGGCGAACTTTGGTTCCTATACCAATATACGGGGCAGGAGAAATGGTTAAAACTGGCCAAAACATTCACAGCGTTTATTGAAGACCAGAAAACTAACGGCGGTACCCATGATATGGGTTTTAAAATTTATACCAGCGTGGGTAACGGTTATCGCCTCACTAAAGATCCGCACTACCGGGATGTAATTATTGAAGGCGCAAAAACGCTTTCAACCCGGTTTAATCCAAAAGTGGGTTGTATTAAATCATGGGATAACAGGATATGGAAGTTCCCGGTAATTATTGATAACATGATGAACCTGGAACTCCTTTTTGAAGCCACAAAGCTTTCGGGCGATTCATCGTTTTATAAAATTGCGGTCACTCATGCCAATACTACAATGAAAAATCATTTCAGGGCAAACTACAGTTCATATCATGTGGTAAGTTATGACCCCGAAACAGGCGAAGTACTTAAAAAACAAACTCACCAGGGCTATGCCGACGAGTCGGCGTGGTCACGCGGGCAAAGCTGGGCACTGTACGGCTATACGATGTGCTATCGCGAAACCAAGGATAAAGCTTACCTGCGCCAGGCAGAAAATGTTGCCAAATTTATTTTAGACAATCCGACCTTGCCCCAGGACCTTGTGCCTTACTGGGACTACAATGCCCCTAACATACCGAACGAACAGCGCGATGCTTCGGCAGCCGCGGTAATGGCTTCGGCATTGTATGAGCTGAGCACTTATAGTACCAACGGAAAATTGTACCGTGGCAAAGCCGATTTAATAATTAAAAACTTAACCAATGATTACACAGCCGCGCCCGGTACAAGCAAAGGTTTTATTTTGCTGCACAGCACAGGTTCAAGGCCAGCTAACACCGAAGTTGATGTGCCCTTAAGCTATGCCGATTATTATTACCTGGAAGCCCTGTTAAGACAAAAGCACCTGGCCGACAAAAAGCCTGTGGTAGATTGATTTTAATTAATCACGACGGGCAAATACAGGTTTAACAATTAGCTAAAACGGTAAAATAACCAGCGGGAATTTTTTGTTTGGGTTTTTGTTTATTTATATTTGAGCACCCATTATTAGTATAATAAACCATTGCTCAATCAAACTGAAAATATTTTCCCGTTGGATAACCCGGGCAAAGCTGATATTCAAAGCCGGCTTACCAGTGGCGATCAGGAAGCTTTTCAGGAATTTTTTGAGGCGAATCATCGTAAAGTCTTCAATTATATATTTCGGGTTGTTAAGTCAAGGGAAGTTAGCGAGGAACTGATGCTTGATATTTTTGTAAAGGTGTGGTCGGCTAAAGAAATGATGGTCGACGTCAAAAATATTGATGCTTTTTTGTACCGGATGGCGTTAAACAAAGCCTTAGACTTTTTAAAAACAGCCGCCCGTGAAAGTAAGCTTAAAACTTTACTGCTAAACCATATTCAATCGCAGGCCGAGACATATGCTGACGAAAGTTATAGCGTTAAAGAATTTGAGAGCCAGCTAAAAGGGTTTATCAATCAATTGCCACCTCAGCAGCAACTCATCCTGAATTTAAGTCGCGAAGAAGGTTTATCGCACCAACAAATAGCCGAGCAGTTATTGATCTCAAAAAATACGGTAAAAAATCACCTGGTTACGGCCTTAAAAACTTTGCGCAGGCATATAAAAGGCATTCATATATTGATTTGCTTATCTATTTTTCATTTTTTATAATTTTTCTACGTTCCAACTAGTCCTATCTCTCTTGTTTGTCGTCAATACAATAAACCGATTAAACAAAGGCAGTTCTATATGTCATCAAATTCGCTTTTCAGGCTTAAATTTCTTTTCAATAAGTATTTAACAAATACTTGTACAGCAGAGGAATTTGAAGAATTGTTTTTGCTAATTAACACCGAGGAAAACAGCAGGCAGGTTGAAACCATTCTTCAATCGTTATGGGAAGACACCGGCCCGGTAAACACCCAGGATCAATCGGGTGATGATTCAAAGCAACTGTTTGCCCGGTTACTTAAGATGGTAGAGGATAAGCCGGATTACCAGCGGCATTTTCAAAAGCCAAACCATTTAAGGCGCTGGGCCGTGGCGGCATCCCTGCTGATGCTGTTAGGGGCCGGATGGTATACATTAAAAAAACGCGCTCCCCAAAATGCACCGCAACTTGCCAGCAATGCAGTTGTTAAAAAGAGAAATACTACCATTTTACTGCCTGATGGAAGTAAGGTAGTACTTAATAAAGACAGCCACTTAAATTATCCCACGAAATTTAACGGTAAAAACAGGGAGGTATACTTAACCGGCGAGGGGTACTTTGATATAGCCCATGATGCGGCCCATCCGTTTCTTGTACACGCACGCAATTTAACTACCAGGGTACTCGGAACAGCTTTTAACATTAAGGCATATCCCGGCGATAAGTTGGTTGAGGTAACTGTTACCCGTGGCAAAGTGCTGGTTTCTGACGATAAGAAAAGCCTGGCCATACTGCTTCCCAATCAGTACATCAGCTACAACGAAAATAATAGTATTTATAAAAAAGATATCACCAACTCAAAGCTGGCAGTATTGTGGAAAGAGGATGACCTGGTGATGGATAACATCAGCATAAAAGACGCTGCAGCCATTTTATCCAAGCGTTATGGGGTAAAGCTAATTATGGCGAATACCAAAATTCAAAATTGCAGGTTTACTGCCTCGTTTTTAAATACCACCGGGCTTGATCAAATGCTTAACGTTTTATGCAGGCTTAATAACATTAAATTTATTACAAGTGATGATGGAAAAGAAATAACACTCCTTGGCGAGGGGTGTAACTGATTAATATAAACCGATTATTTAACCAAACTAAAAATTATGAAAAAAAAGGTACCTATCCCATATAACCCATAGCTATACGCTGATACAAAAAATGCCCCAAGCTACCGACTCTCACATCATCAGCTATAGGGCATAGTGAGTTTTAACCATTTTTTAAACGATTAATAACTAATGCAAGTTATGAAAAAAAACTTTGCGTTTTCTCTCCTGTGCGAAACGAAAGATTATAAAGCGCATCCATTCATAAATCATGTCAGGTATTTTATGAAATTAAGTTTTTTTGTCCTGTTGCTGGTCCTTACATCTTTTCAGCTATTGCTGGCAAATGATGGCCATGGGCAATCAATCAACAGTGTAAAGGTTCATATAGAACTGAAAAATGAAACACTTTTTTCGGCATTAAAAAAAATTGAATCTAAAGTCAATTTTAGGTTTGCTTTTAAAGAGCAGGACATCCGTAACGAAAACGATGTAAACCTTGTGTCCTCTACCAAAAGCCTGGAGGAAATTTTACAAACTATATTAGATAACCGGGGCTTAATTTATAAGCAGATAGGCACCAGTATTATTATTTACAAGCCCGATGTTGTGGCGCCGGTAGCTTTGCCCGAAAATAGTAAACCGGACGAGAAAACATCGCCGGCAAAAATTCCGCTTTCGGGAAAAGTAACCGATAGCAAAGGTGATCCTTTGATAGGCGTAACCATAATGGAAAAGGGAACCACGAATGGAACGGTTAGCGATAAAGATGGTAAGTTTTCTATCAATGTAGAAAATGAAAATTCTATTTTGCTGTTCAGGTATATAGGATATACCGACCTGGAAGTAAAGCCTGGTACAGATCGTTCCCTGGTTGTTACGCTAAAAGAAAGCGAACGCTCATTGAACGAAGTAGTAGTTGTAGGTTACGGTACGCAAAAAAAAGCCAATACCACGGCAGCCATTTCAACCCTGAAGGGACAGGATATAGCCCAAAAACCTGTAGCCAGCTTAAGCAATAGTTTAACAGGCCGTGTTGCCGGCGTTATTATTACCCAGGGCAATGGCGAGCCGGGGCAGGATGGCGCAAGTATTCATATCAGGGGTATTGGTACCACCGGTAATAATTCGCCATTAATTGTGGTTGATGGGGTTTACCGCAGTTTTGAATCGCTTGATCCAAATTCGATAGAATCATTTAGTGTTTTAAAGGATGCCGCGGCGGTTGCGCCTTACGGTTTAGCGGGTGCAAATGGCGTAATACTTATTACCACAAAAAAGGGTAAATCGGGTAAGCCAACACTAACTTATAACAGCTACGTGGGCCTCCAAAATCCAACCAGGATTACTTCCATGGTCAATTCGTACCAGTACGCGCTGATGCAAAATGAGGCCGCGCTGAATGAAAAAAGTGCTACCACGCCTTATTCGCAGGCCGATTTAGCCGGTTATTTAAAAACTGTTAATAAACAAGCTGGTGCCGATATTGATAAGTATCCGAGCAGCAATGGTTTAAAAGATCTTATTTTAAACAACAGGATCTTAACCTCGCATAACCTTCAACTTTCCGGCGGTACCGATAAAGTGCACTATTACGCAGGCCTGGGTTATATTTACCAGCAGGGGCAATGGTCGTCAACAAACCTGAACAGGTACAACCTAATTGCTAAAATTGACGCCCAGGCTACCAATACAACCAATGTTTCGGTAAGCATAAACAGCTATGTAAAAGATTTGAAATACCCGGGTACCTCTGCCGGAAGTATCATGTATCAGGCTTTTCGTACACCGCCAACTTACGCCATTAAGTACTCAAACGGCTTGTATGGTGGTTACCAAAACCGAAGTTTATTGGGCGAAGTGTATGATACAGGTTATGACAAGGAAGAATCCACCCAATCGTATACTACCTTAACCATCGATCAAAAATTGCCGTTAAAGGGTTTAAGCCTTAAAGGATCGGTAAGTTATGACCCTTATTCCGATTATGAGAAAAACTGGCAAACGCCGGCCACTTATTACTCGGTAAACACAAGTACCACGCCTTACGTTTTTTCAAAAGCGCAGGATGGGCAATCGAACCCGCTATTGATCATCCAAAATAATTTTAGCTCGTCTTTAACTTACCAGGGATATCTTAATTACCATAATAAATTTGGTAAAAGCGATATTGCCTTCCAGGGTGTTGCCGAATACAGAACTGTAAACAGCCGCTCACAAAGGGATGAAAGAGATAATTACAACCTGGACATTGACGAGTTGGATGCGGGCAGCGCAATCAGTACCGATGCTAAAAACAGCGGTTCATCGGGTCAGCAAAAACAGGTAGGTTATGTTTACCATGCCACTTACAACTACGATGGAAAATATGTTGCCGAAGCTATAGGCCGTTATGATGGTCATTATTATTTTGCTCCCGGACATCGTTACGGTTTCTTCCCAACCTTTGGTTTATCGTGGAACCTATCCGAAGAAAACTTTATCAAAAACCGCTACAACTGGATCGACTTTTTGAAGTTGCGTGCATCATATGGCCAGTCGGGTAACCTGGCAGGCGGGCCTTTTCAATATTTAAGCGCTTACCAGTTGGGCCAGGGGGCCGTTTTCACTTCATCAGGCACGCCAAAAGCAACACAAGGGGTTTATGAAAGCGGGCAGCCTAACCCCAACATAACCTGGGAGCGGCAAAAACAACTGGATGTAGGTATAGAAGGGTCGTTGTGGCAAGGCAAGCTTACGTTTGATATAGATTACTTCCACCAAAAGCGTAACAATATGCTGGTAACCAGGCAAATTACAGCTCCCTCGGAGTATGGTATCAGCCTGTCGCAGGAAAATTATGGTATTATGAGCAACCAGGGCGTTGATTTAACGCTGGGTACTGCGCAAACATTGGCAAATGGCATGCGTATAGGCGTTAAAGCCATATTAAGTTATGCCAAGAATAAATTGCTGCGGGTTGATGAACTGGCCTCATCCTATAATAATTTAAATACCCGCCAAACGGGCAGGCCTTTAGGTACGCCATTTGGCTATGTAGCGCTCGGTTACTTTACGCCGAATGATTTTAACGCCGATGGATCATTAAAAACAGGCATCCCAACACAACCCTGGGGCGCTGTACATCCTGGCGATATCAGGTATGCCGATTTAAACAACGACGGAAAGATAACTACCAATAACAGCGACCAAAAAGTAATAGGCAATCCTTCAACGCCTGCAATACAATTTAGCCTGGCCCCCAATTTTTCGTGGAAGGGTTTCGATGTCGATCTGCTGTTCCAGGGTGCCACCAAAAGCAGTATACAGGTAGGTGGTACTATAGCTTATCCGTTTGATATTGCATCGTCGGCAACAACACTGCAGTTTAATGATCACTGGACGCCGGCCAATACCAACGCGCTTTATCCCCGTTTAACAAGCGCACCTGTGCCTAATAATCAACAGTACTCATCGTGGTTTATGCGTAACGATACTTACGTGAGGCTTAAAAGCGCCGAGATTGGATATACAATTCCTGTAAAAATACTACAGAAAATTAAGATACAGTCGGTGAGGCTTTATGTAGCAGGGCAAAACTTATGGACCTGGACACCTTATATGAAAGAAGTGATGGACCCCGAAGCACAGTCGACCAATGGGCAGTATTATTTCCAGCAACAGGTAATATCGTTTGGAACTAACATAACATTTTAATTAACGACTAATCATAAAGAAATGAATCATATAAAGAAATTTTATGGCTTAGCCTTCATCGTTATGCTCCTGGCCGTTTTGGCAGGATGTAAAAAAGACCTGCTGAATGTTACTCCTAAAAACCAGTTATCAGATGCTACGGTTTTTGGCACCGAAAGTAATGCGGATATATTTTTAAATAACGTTTATACCGATTTACCGCATTTGAATAATGAAACCGAACTGCTTGATCAGTTTAGCGATAACTCATACGTAGGCGCCGAGTGGTTTGATGCCCGGCAGATGATTTACACAGGCGCAATAGCACCCAATAGTATGCCGGTAGGCCCCTGGGGTATGTGGCGATGGGCAAGGGGAACAAACTCCAATAACGATGGTGCAGGTAATTACGAATTTATAAGGGCCTGTAACCTGTTTATCCAAAAAGTTACAGCCTCAAATTTTTCGGCAGATTTTAAAAAGGAAAAACTGGCCGAAGCCCGTTTTTTAAGGGCGTTTTTTTACCAGTACCTGTACATAGCCTACGGCGGTGTGCCAATTATTACTGATGTGCTTAACAATACCACCCAGGGCGATGAAATTTACAGGCCCAGGAACACATCGGCCGAAACGGTTAAATTTATTACAGACGAGCTGACCGCCGCCGCTGCCGATTTACCGCTTACTGCCGATCAGTATGGCCGGGCTACAAAAGGCGCCGCGCTTACCCTAAAAGCATGGGTACAGCTATATGCCGCAAGCCCGCTTCATAATTCGGGCGCCACAGATGCCGTTGGCGATGCCAGCAAGTGGGCACAGGCCGCCGCTACCTACAAGCAGGTAATGGATTTAGGCGTTTATAATTTACTGAACGATTTTGGCGCCATTTGGTTGCCTGCCAGCAATAACAGCTCCGAATCTATTTTCGCGATGCAGATGACCAGCGCGCAAAATGGGGGTGGGAGGCGCGAAGGCCTTTATGGCCCGGTGGTTGTACACGGTGCGGTAGAAACCTGGGGCAATTTTGAACCCACGCAGGAATTGGTAGATGATTTTGCGATGGACAACGGGAAGGCCATAAGCGAGTCTGGTTCTGGCTACAATCCTCAAAAACCGTATGTGAACCGCGAAAAACGCTTTTATCAAAGTATAATTTATGACGGGGCTCCCTGGCAGGGCGATACTATTTATACAAGAGTAGGTATTGGCAGCCCCAACGAGATCGACCTTAACTCAACCCGGGGAGATATTACAAACACAGGCTACTACGCCCGTAAAACGCTCGACGAAAGTATAAAAGGCAACGATAACCTGAATTGCAGCTGCGGGTTACAGAATTATATGTTTTTCCGCTATGCCGAAGTACTGCTTGGCTATGCCGAAGCACAAAATGAAGCCGTTGGCCCGGATGCATCGGTATTGGATGCTGTTAACAAAGTACGTACCCGTGGTGGCAACCTGCCAACTGTACAGGCCACTTATGGCGGTGTAAGCCAGCAGCAAATGAGACAGATCATCCATCGCGAACGCAGGGTTGAATTTGCTTTTGAAGATAAGCGCTGGTGGGATGTATTACGCTGGAAAATAGCTTCTAAAGTTTTAAACGGACCTACGCATGGTATGCTGATCACCAAGAAAAACGGTGTTTGGAATTATGACCCTACAGCAGTGGTGGTTAATAAACAGTGGAACGATAAAATGTACTTTATGCCGGTGCCACAGGTTGCTATTGATAAAAACCCGAAGATGAAGGCCCAGAATGGCGGCCCCGATAATTGGGTTAGCGGGCAAAATCCGGGTTATTAAAAATATCGACACTAAAAATTAAACAATCTTTAAAACGTGGATTATGAAAAAATTAATCAACTACTATATATATACCGGGCTGTTTGTGGGGCTGCTTGTTGCAGGTTGTAAAAAAGATAAAACAACCTCAACCACGGTGTACATGCCTACTGGTAAGGCAATAGTTAACCAAACATTTGATATAGCCGATACCATTATGTATTCGGCAAGCCTGGTTGGGGCCGATTATCCAACGGTTACAACCTCGGCAGCCAACAGCATTAATGTAACTTTTAAGGCCGATCCATCATTAATAGCTGCATTTAATACGGCCAACCATACCAATTACAGCGCTTTGCCAACCGGTAATTTCAGCTATGAAACTACCGCAACCATCGCCAAAGGGCAATCATCAACGCCACAATTAAAGCTTATTATTAAAAACGGCGATAAATTAAGCGCCTTTTCGAGCTTTCTTTTGCCCATCCGTATCGACCAGGCAAGCGGCGGTAGTATTAATGATGTGCAAAAAGTAACTTATTTTGTGGTTACCCGGTCGCCATCATTGGCAAACTTAACACCCTTCGATAGGTCAAAATGGAAGATAGCCGGCTTTTCGACCCAGGAACCTGCCGAAGGCGGCGGAAACGGGCTGGGTATAGACGCTATTGATGATAATATGGATTCTTTCTGGCAATCCAAATGGTCGGGCGGTGAACCGGGGCCTCCGCATTATATCACTATAGATATGGGCGAGACAAAAGAAATTCACGCTATTTCGGTAGTCGATAGGGATTTCAGCGGCGATTGGGCTACGTACGGTCACGGTCAGCCCAAAGCTATGACGGTTTCAATAAGTACAGACGGCAGCAATTGGACGGATAACGGAACATTTCAGGTTCCGATTGTTGAACCGCAGGCCGAGATCCGGTTTTTCCTGCCCCAGTTCCTGTCGGTACGTTATTTCAGGATAACGGTTACGGATGTATGGGCCACCAACAGTACCAACATAGCCGAAATTTACGCCTTATAACAATGAACCCGGCAACATGCACCGGCCCGTTTAAACGGGCTGGTGCTGGCCGTGGTTTGTTTGCAAATGCTCAAGTGTCTAAACAAAAAAGCATCAACCAATCCTTGATGCCTCACACCTATAAAACATACCGATGAAAATAAAAAACGCTATTCCGTTTGCAATAATCATAGCGACGGTATTTATTCAATCGTGTGGTAAAAGTAACGATAAAGCCACAACCCCGCCGGTGACACCGCCCATATTGGCCGGCTATGGAAGTGATACCTTAAAAAGCGGGCAATCAATTAAAACAGGCATCTTTCATCAAAAGGGAACAAAACTGCAATCGCTGGATATTATTTCTGGTGGCAGTCTCTCGGCCGAACAAAAAGTTTTGGTGGCTACTTTGCAGGGACTGGTAGCCAAAACATCGTCAGAGCAGATCTATATTGACGAAGGCGGCCCGTCAACCGACTGGACGTCTTATTTGAAAAGTAAGTACAGCATTACGCTAAACAATTACACATCGTGGACAGCCCTGCTAAGTCATTTTAAGAAAAAGGTTGCCGGTTACGTCCTTTATAACAGGGCAAGCAATGCGCGGTCGCTTACTGCTGCAAATTCTTTATGCGGGCCTATGAACGCAATTGCCGTAGATGCGTCGCTTGAGCCGGATGTGCGCTCTTTGGGCATTACCAGGATTAAGGCAGATGTACAAACCCACGACGAAAAATGGGTTTACACCAACTATCAAACCTTGTTTAACAAGCAGTTGGCTGCCGAACAAAATCCGACGATAAACCACCACCTGCGAGATTATATTACCCTTGGCAATGCTTTTACTTTTTATGATGGCAATACATCATGGCGAAACCAGGTGTTAAGCGCGCTTAGCAATGAAGCATTTTGCATGGGGTACGGCCAGGACGAATTTACGATGGTTAGCAATGCGGCCAAACAAGGTGTGCCTATGCTACCCTCTGATCTGGCTGCAAATTTGGCCCCCTTAAGCAGTATTTATGATACCTCAGGATTAAAGCAAAAAACCTTTATCACGCCCCTGACCGAAGAAAACGTTCATTACGTTACTTTTTTGGTGAGTGATGGCGATAATCTTTCGGTAGATACCTGGACATTGAATAATTACTTCAAAAATTCAGTTAGAGGTACTTTTAATATGGGTTACACCATCAGCCCATCGCTGGCCGATCTGGCGCCGTCGGTACTAAGCTGGTTTTATGCCAACGCCGCTAACGGAGCGGGTAAGGATTTTTTTGTTGCCGGCCCAAGTGGCAGCGGCTATACTTATCCCAGCCAGATGCCAGCTGCCCGGCTGGACAGCTATTTAACCCGGTTGAATACATTCATGGGGGCTTCGGGCTTAAACATCTGTAATATATTAGATCAGAATTTAAGCAGCCATATGGATGTTTGGAACAAATATCTGGCACAGCCTAATATAGACGCGCTTATTTATACCGGCTATGGCGAAGCGCCAACGGGTACCATTCTTTTTTCGGCAAATCATAAACCGATTATAGCCCAGCGCGATAACCTTTGGCAGGGCCTGGAAGAAGAATCCACGGTGATCAGCAATATCAATTCGCGCCCGGCCAATCCGCATAGCGCCGATGGCTATTCGCTTGTTTTTGTGCACATCTGGACAAAAGACCTATCGAACATAAAAACTGTAATACAAGGACTAAACCCAAATGTAAGGGTAGTTACACCTGATGCATTTGTGAAACTGGTTAAAGCAAATCTTAAATAACAGGACTGATGGCGAAATCAACATTTATTTTCAAATCAATTGCGAATTACACGCTATAACAGTGTCCTGATATCAAAGAAATAGCAAGGTGGGCTTTAATAGCCATTCAACTAATTATCAATATTTTATTTCTAATGGATTTTAAAAAATTACTAACGTTTTGTTTCGTGTTAACCGGTTTAAACCTGGCTTATAGCCAAACCCCCGATTGGGAGAATGAGCAGGTATTTGGCATTAACAAGGAGGCTACCCATGTAACCTATATACCCTATGCCAGTACCGAACAAGCTTTAAAAGACGTTGCCGAAGCATCGCCGTATTATTTTACCCTGGATGGGCAATGGAAATTCAACTGGGTAAAGCAACCTTCGGAAAGGCCGGTCAACTTTTATCAGCAGGAATTTGACGATGCCGCCTGGAAAACCATACCGGTACCTTGCAATATGGAAATGCAGGGCTACGGAACGTCAATTTATACCAATATTACCTATCCCTTTAAAACAAACCCGCCAAAAGTAATGAACCCTGCGCCGGCGGATTGGACAGTAAGCAGGGAGCCAAACCCGGTAGGTTCATACCGGCGCGTTTTTGATATACCGGGTAACTGGGATGGCAAACAGGTATTTGTGCATTTTAATGGTGTGCAAAGCGCCTTTTACATCTGGGTTAACGGGCAAAAAGTAGGCTATAGCCAAAACAGCATGAGCCCTGCCGAATTTGATATCACCAAATTTGTAAAACCAGGCAAAAATCTGATCGCAGTTGAGGTGTATAAGTATAGCGATGGCAGCTACCTCGAAGATCAGGATATGTTCCGCTTTAGCGGCATTTTCAGGAGTGTATTTGTATACGCCACGCCAAAACTGCACCTGCGCGATTACTTTATGCAATCGGATTTATCGAACGATTTCACGTCGGCGAAGTTCTCTGTAAAGGCAGCCTTCCGCAATTATGGAAAAAACGCGGCAGGAGGCACCCTGAACGTGGCTGTTTACCAGCCCGATGGCACATTGTTAAACAGTAAGGTATTTATTACACAGGACATAGCGTTAATTAGTGGTAAGTCAGAAAAAAGCTACCAACTGGAAGGTAATATCAGTCATCCGTTATTGTGGTCGGCTGAGGAACCAAACCTGTATAAAGTAGTATTTACGCTGAATGATAAAAAAGGCGCCGTACTGGAAGTACTGGCATCTGAATTTGGTTTCCGTAAAGTGGAAATAAAAGATAGCCGCCTGTTTGTAAATGGTAAAGCCATATTGCTTAAAGGCGTAAACCGCCATGAGGTACACCCTAAATATGGTAAAACCATGCCAATGGCTACCATGATCCGCGATATTGAACTCATGAAGCAATATAATATTAACACAGTACGTACCTGCCATTACCCCAACGACCCCGCCTGGTACAAGCTGTGCGATGAATATGGCTTATATGTGATTGATGAAGCCAACCTGGAAACTCATGGTATGGAAGATAAGCTGACTAAAGATCCCAAATGGAAACCGGCTTATGTTGACCGGGAAGTGCGCCTTGTGGAACGGGATAAAAATCATCCGTCAGTAATTATCTGGTCGATGGGAAATGAATCATGGGGAGGAGAAAACTTTGTGGCAGGTAAAGCGGCCATCCTGAACCTTGATCAATCGCGTTGCATTCACTACGAAGGACAGAATGATGTGGCTGATATTGAGTCGAGCATGTACCCTTCGATAGCTGATTTGACCAAAGAAGGGGAGAAGCAATCGGCGAAACCATTTTTTATGTGCGAATACGCGCATGCGATGGGTAATGCCATCGGCGATTTGAAAGAATACTGGGACGCCATAGAATCGCACAAGCGATTAATAGGTGGCTGCATTTGGGAATGGGTAGACCAGGGTGTGAACAAAGCCATCCCCGGCGACACAACCGGCAAAACTTTTTTTGCCTATGGCGGCGATTTTGGCGATAAACCCAATGACGGTACATTCAGTATTAAAGGGCTAATAACATCCGACAGGCAGATAAAGCCCGAAATTGAAGAGGTAAAAAAAGTGTATCAATACGTAGCTATTAAAGCCGAAGACCTGCTGCAGGGTAAGGTAAGTATCACCAATAAATACGCCTTTATCAATCTCAACAAGTTCGATCTTACCTGGGCTTTGGCTGCCGATGGCAAAGTTATTCAAACAGGTACCTTACAAGCTTTAAACCTTCCGGGCGGGGAAACGGCCGTTATCAATATCCCATACCAAAAACCGGTGCTGCTTGCAGGCGCGCAATATTGGCTGACGGTATCTTTTAAGCTTCGCGAAGATAATTTATGGGCCAAACAGGGGCATGTGGTAGCCTGGCAGCAAATGGCCGTGCCTTTTGAGCAAACAGCAACGCCGGTAATAAACGCGGCTACGCTTCCGGGGCTGAAAGTAACAGATGGTGCTCAAAAATTAAATATCACAGGCAAGGCGTTTACATTGGCATTTGATAAACAATCGGGGACTATTTCATCCCTGGCTTATGCAGGTAAAATCATTATCGGTAACGCTCAAAACGGCCCAATGTTTAACCTTTATCGTGCCCGGATGGATAATGATCGTACGCAGGAACGAGGTCCTTACATTGAATGGACGAAGGCCGGCTACGATAGTTTACAATACCAGCTGAAAAGTTTTGAAGTAAATAAAGCGAATAGTAAATATGTGCAGGTTACCACCGTTACCGATGCCGCAACACGTTCGGGGTTTAAGATAACTACCACCATTGTTTATAAGGTGTATGGCAATGGGTTTATCAATGTGGATGCACAGTTCAGCCCCGGCAAAAACGACCTGGATATACCACGCCTGGGCCTGCGGCTATTTTTAAATGAAGGACTGGAACATGTAGAATGGTATGGCCGCGGACCGCATGAAAATTATTCAGACCGCAGGGAGTCGGCTGATTTTGGGCAATACCAAAAAACCGTAAACGAAATGCTGGAACCGTACGAACGGCCGCAGGGAATGGGTAACCGCGAAGATGCGCGCTGGTTAAAAGTTACGGATATTGAAAATACAGGCGTGATGATAGTTGCAAATGGTAAGCTAAACTTTACTGCACTGCACTACACCGACCAGGATTTAGCAAAGGCCGATCACCTGTATCAACTAAAACCGCGTAAAGAAACCGTTTTAAGCCTTGATTATAAACAACTGGGCATAGGTAATGCCAGCTGCGGGCCTATATCGCTGCCTCAATATTATATTCCGGCCAGCCCGGCAGGTATTTCTTTTAGTATCAGGCCGTATGCAACTATGGATGGTGCCGCAGATGAATATGCCAGGTATATGGTAAAGTGATAATCCGAAACAAAGTATTCAATTCTTAACTATCAACCCATATGGATTTTAAACAAATTATTAAACTGATAAAAACACAGCTCAGCTTAATTGCTATAGCTTGGGTTTTAATGCCATTTGCAGTTAACGCGCAAACGGCCCCCACGCCTGTTGGACCAGTACCCAACGCCAGGCAAATTGAATGGTATCATCGCGAAATAATAGCTTTCTTTCATTTCGGGATGAATACTTTTGCCAATGTTAATGAAGGTGATGGCACAGCAAGCCCTCAATTATTTAATCCTACGGCATTGGATTGTAATCAGTGGGCAGGGGTACTTAAAAGCGCAGGAATTACAACGGCTATTTTTGTGGCCAAACATGCCGATGGTTTTTGTAACTGGCCAACCGCGCATACCAACTATTCGGTAAAAAACAGCCCATGGAAAAATGGTAAAGGCGACGTTGTAAAAGAATTTACCGATGCCTGCAAGACAGCCGGGATAAAAGCAGCCATTTACCTGGGGCCGCATGACAGGCACGACTCCCGGTACGGAACACCCGATTACAGCGATTATTATGCGGGCCAGTTATCTGAGCTGTTAAGAAACTACGGCCCCATATGGGAAATATGGTGGGATGGTGCCGGTGCTGATCAGATTACCACGGCGTTTTACGATCGCTGGGCAGATACTGTGCGTAAATTACAGCCCAATTGTGTTGTTTTCGGAACAAAGAACTCGTACAAGTATGCCGATTGCCGTTGGATGGGCAATGAATCGGGAATATCCGGCGATCCCTGCTGGTCAACCATCAACCCGGTTTCTATACGCGAGGAAGCCGCGCACATTACACAATTAAACCACGGCGAGCTTGACGGCACGGCCTATGTGCCTGCCGAAGTGGATGTATCCATCCGCCCAAGCTGGTTTTATCACCAGGAAGAAGATGCCCATGTCAAAACTGTTGCTGGTTTGTGGGATCTTTATTTCAGTTCCGTAGGTCATAATAGTGTGTTGTTATTAAATTTTCCACCCGATAAACGGGGGCTGGTTTCTTCTATTGATTCTGTAAGAGCCGCTGGTTTACACGGCTTGATCAATAGTACGTTTAAAAAAAATCTTGCTGCTGGTGCCGCCATCACATCACTTCATCCCCGGGGTGGAAAATATAAACCGGCTAATATGGTAGATAACAGCGACAGTACCTACTATGCAACAAGCGACAATGCAACTACCGATACCATAACCTTTAACCTTGGCAAAAAGAAAACATTTGATGTATTAATGTTGCAGGAGGTTATTGAATTGGGCCATCGCACAACCGGCTGGTCTGTAGATTATTCGTCTAATGGAAAAGATTGGACTCCTATTCCTGAAGCAACCGGCAAACAGGCTGTAGGTTATAAATGGCTGATTAAATTTAAGCCGGTAACGGCATCAAGAATTAGGCTGCGGGTTACATCGGGTAAAGCTTGTTTAGCCATTCATACTTTTGGTGTTTTTAAACAGCCTTCGTTAAATTATCAACTTTAGGTTTTAAGTTCTTGATGTAGATTGGTCGGCTGTTTCAAAATAAGGCGGCAATGTGCTTTAAATCTGTACTGCAATCCACTCAAAAGGGACGAACTCGTTAAAAAACGCTCGTCCCTTTTTTATTGCACGTGCCTTCCGCTATGTTATAACTGCTGCGTTGTCCTACTCCTTGTCCTGCCAAAAAATATAACAGCGCTTTTAACTGAACCTATTATATCCCGCCTCCGGCTCAACTTTGCCCGCTTCGTCCACATTTTGCTGTAATGCCGCCCCTTTACTGCTCACCTTTGATCTAAATGAAGCAGCCAGCCAGCAGGCGGCGCTCAAAAAAAGTCAAAACAAAGGAACAATTTATGAAAAAGCTATTATCAATGTTAGTCATTTTGGTTGCGATATCAACCAAAGGGTTCAGTCAAACAACTCCCGAGAATCAGAGTTTCGGTCAAAAACTAATGAAGAAATTAGAATTCGGTATCACCGCCGGAGGGAACTATAGTAATTTTACCGGCGCCACTTTTGCCACAGACCCACTCCCTGGCTTCCACGCCGGATTTATTGTAGCCTATAAGTTTACTGACAACTTTATGGTACAGGAAGAGTTTTTATACTCCCTGCAAGGCGCCAAGGTTAAGGCCGGAATACTGGGTACGCAGGATATAAAACTTTCGTATGCTTCTGTTCCAATTCTTTTCAAATACCGTACCGATGGTGGTTTTTTTGTTGAAGCAGGCCCGCAGGCAAGTTTTAAAGTAAAAGAAGATCTTGGCGGTATAACCGACTCGAAATTTGCTAAAAAGATTGATTTTGGTATGGCTGGTGGCCTTGGCTATCAATCTAAAATTGGTTTGGGCATTGGTGCAAGGTATGTTTATGGTATGCAAAAGGTACAGGAAACACCTTCTCCAATCTTAGGCGACTTCAAGAATAACAGTATCCAGGCCAGTGTTTTCTACGTTTTTTAACAGAATCTACCTTAAAATCAATATATGTAATAATGAATGTCCCGGTTGCAGAGCGCATCGGGGCTTTTTTTGTTATTCCAAAATCCTGGCAAAGATTTAGTCGCCCGAAGTAAAACGAATTTCTAACGGCCAACGATAATGGAGCGTGTGCCTGAATTAAGGTAGTCCGCTGCATTTTCCCCATTAATCCGCTAATAATAGCTATCCGTTTTATTTTTTTCGTCTGATAATTAGCACCTTACTTATTTAGGTTAAGCAAATATTAAAAACAGTTTGCAAGATTGTTAAAAGCGTGTACCTTTGCAGCCCGCAAATAAGGAAGCGGGATTGTTCTTAGAAAGGTTACTGAAGGGTTTTTTGAAGCAGGAATAGGGGAGAGAGAAGAAAAAACAAGGGTTCAAAAAAACTTCAGATAAATTTTCGGAAAGCCAGAAAGTTTACTACTTTTGCACCCCGCCACGGAGGGAGAAAAGAGAAAGAGTAGGCGGCCAAAACGGAAGAGATTCTTTAGAAATCGAGAGATAAAAAAAAGAAAAAATAAGTTTTGGAAAAGTAAAAAGGTTTTCTACCTTTGCAGACCCAAACGGAGGGTTGCTTTAAGGAGCAAAAGAAGTAAGAAGCTAAAGCGATTTTAGCGGATAAAAATGAAAAGTTAGGTGGATGCAAATCCAACAAAACATATAGCGGATTCGGATGATGAAGCGAGAAAGTTCTTTTAAGAAATAGAAAATCATGTAGAGTAACACGGGAGCAGAAAGCGGAAGGCGTAAAGCC
>NZ_JBFUCY010000036.1:0-80036 GCF_056404995.1 Mucilaginibacter sp. P2_A5 | reverse complement strand
ACTCCAACTGTGATTTATCGTAACCGGACGGAGCAAGGTTCTTTTCTTCCAGGTAAATGTTCAATTGCCCGCTCTCAGATGAACGGACATCCATAAGTTCAAAATATTCTAAAAGACCTTCTGGTAAAATTAAACGGACGAGGGTTTCGTATGCAGTTGACAAGAGTATTCGTGTTGATTGTTATATCCACAAAACAAATACTTTTTTTATTCCCCCACAAGATTTCTGCTTGATCCGTTTTTTCTTCAAGTAAACCCTCATCTAATAAATCTTGGATTGCCTCATACAATTCGATGTCATAATCATTAACGCTCATAATATCCTGGTTTATAATCAAATATAACGAATCCTTTTGATTTGAAAGAGAGCGATTTGTTTTGAGTTCAAATGTTGTACCTATGTTGTACCCGGATTTTTGACCAACAAAAAAAGCGATTAGTGTCTTTCACCTAATCGCCTCATTTTCAAGTACTCAGAGCGGGAATCGAACCCGCACTCCGTTTACGGGAACAGGATTTTAAGTCCTGCGTGTCTACCAGTTCCACCATCTGAGCAGGTGCGTGACCTTTAAAAATAAAACCCTTCTTTTTGATGGAAGGGCTTTGAGCGAAAGACGAGATTCGAACTCGCGACCCCGACCTTGGCAAGGTCGTGCTCTACCAACTGAGCTACTTTCGCATTGGTATTTTTCCTGCTTTAAGTAAGCTGTGTGCTTATCTCGTTTGCGGGAGTGCAAATATAGACAGAATTGGATGTTCTGCAAGGGAAAATTTCACTTTTTTTAAAATAGTTTATAAGTGGTTGACTTTCAAAACTTCTGCTATCAGATCTGCCTCGTACCCGCGCGCCATGGCATACTGTTGCAGCTTATAACGGCGCTTAAGCTCATTTTTCTCGCTTATGGTGCATGCTTTTTTATCCAATAGCCTTGTTAGTGCAGTAAAATAGTCGTCTGCATCAATGGTTAACAGGGCTTTTTTTATCAGTACATCTGGTACGCGTTTCTGTTTAAGGCCTTGTTTTATTTTTGCGCGGCCCCAGGCTTTCTGGCTAAACTTGCCCTTGGCGTAGGCTTTTGCAAAGCGTTCTTCGTTTAAAAAGTTGCCTTGTATCAGTTCGCTTATTACTTGTTCAATGGCATCGGGCCATAAGCCCCATTCGTAAAGCTTGTCGCGCACCTCCTGTTGTGATCGTTCCTGGTAGGCGCAATAGTTTTCGGCTTTGGCCAGGGCTACTTTTGGGTCGGTTATCTTGTTTTTTTTAGGGCCATCCATTGTCAGTCAAAATTCGTCAAAAAATATGCTATAGTTAAATTAATATGCCCAAATTCGTACCATGCTTAACAACCAATACCAGATAACCGAAGTTAAACAGATCATTAATGCGGGCGGCAACATTGTAAAACAATACACCATCAACGCCTTGTTTACCGATAGCCGCCGTTTAAATAACGCGGCCGAAGGCTTGTTTTTTGCTTTAAGCGGAAGGCGTAACGGGCACGAGTTTGTTGCCGGCGCCTACGCCGCCGGGGTACGTAATTTTGTGGTAGAGCATGGCCCCGAATTTAACTTACCCGAAGCCAATTTTTTAATAGTGGCCGATCCCTTGACCGCTTTGCAGGCTTTGGCCGCGTATCACCGCGGCAGGTTTAAACTGCAGGTAATAGGCATAACAGGCAGCAACGGCAAAACTATTGTAAAGGAGTGGCTGTATCAATTGCTTAACGCCGATAAAAATATTGTTCGTAATCCTAAAAGTTATAACTCGCAGATAGGGGTGCCACTTTCTGTGTGGCAAATAAACGGCCGTAATGACCTGGGCATCTTCGAGGCCGGAATATCAACTATCAACGAAATGGATAAGCTGGAGGCCATTATAAAACCCCAGATAGGCGTGCTTACCCATATTGGTACGGCACATGATGAGGGGTTTAAAAACGGGAGGGAGAAGGTATTAGAAAAGCTTAAATTGTTTAAAAACAGCGAGAAGCTAATCTGTAATTACGACCAGCTGATCGATTACAGGGCCGATATATTGGCCAGGGAAACATTTACCTGGAGCCGCAAATTTAACCAGGCCGATTTGTACGTTTTTAGCGGTACGGTGATCTCCAAAAATTATTACCTGCGTGCCTATTACCAAAAACAGGAAATTGAATGCCTGGTGCCATTTACCGACGAGGCATCGATAGAAAATGCTATTGTTTGCTGGGCAACCATGCTGGCCCTTGGGTATAGCGCGGTTGAGGCCGACAAACGTATTGAACGCCTGGCGCCGGTAAGTATGCGCCTGGAGCTAAAAAACGGCGTAAACAATTGCTCGGTGATTGACGATTCCTACAACTCCGACCTGCAATCTTTAGAGATAGCGCTTAATTTTTTAGGCCAGCAAAATCAGCATCATAAAAAAACGTTAATCCTGTCAGATATCTACCAGTCGGGGCTGCCCCAGGATGTGCTTTATCAACAGGTAGCCGACCTGGTGGCCGGTAAAAAGGTAGATAAATTTATTGGCGTTGGCGATGCCCTGGTAAGCCATAAAGACTACTTTAACGTAGTTGAGCATCATTTTTTTAAAGACACCGCCGCTATGCTGCAGCACCTGAAGCAGCTTGATTTTAAAGATGAAACTATCCTGATCAAAGGCTCACGTAGTTTTGAGTTTGAGCGGATAAGCCGTGCCCTGGCACAAAAAGCTCATGAAACTGTACTGGAAATTAACCTGAACACCTTATTAAATAACCTGAATTTTTATAAGTCTAAATTAAAACCCGGCGTAAAGGTAATGGCCATGGTAAAGGCTTTTAGCTATGGCAGCGGTACTTTTGAAGTAGCCAATATGCTGCAATATAATAAAGTTGACTATTTGGCGGTAGCCTATATTGACGAAGGCGTTGCCCTGCGGCAGGCCGGTATCAATCTCCCTGTGATGGTATTAAACCCGGAGGCATCTGCATTTGATAAACTTACGGAATATAAATTGGAGCCGGTGATTTATAGTTTTGGCCTGCTGGATGATTTTGTTGGCTACGCGCAGGGGCGGAGTATTTTAAACTACCCCGTGCACCTTAAAATAGACACAGGCATGCACCGGCTGGGTTTTGAGAACCATGAAATAGATACCCTATGCGATATGCTGGAGGCCAACAGGTACGTGCGTGTACAATCCGTTTTTTCGCACCTGGCGGCAAGCGAGGCCGCCAAACATGATGAGTTTACCAAAACACAAATAAAGCGTTTTGAAAAGGCATTTAAGGAGATTGAACGCTCCCTTGGTTATACCGTTATTAAACATTTGTGCAATACGGCGGGCATCATCCGGTGGCCCCAGGCACAATATGATATGGTGCGGCTGGGCATTGGTTTATATGGTATCGATTCGGCGGTGCCGGCATCAAACAGCGCATTGCAGCCTATAGCCAGCTTAAGAACCAGTGTAGCGCAGGTAAAAAAAATAAAAGGCGGAGAAACCATCAGCTACAGCCGCAGCGGCAAGCTGGCCAAGGATGGTAAAATAGCCACTGTGCGCATAGGTTATGCCGATGGTTATTTGCGTGCATTTGGCAATGGCATAGGGAAAATGCTGGTAAAAGGCACCCTGGTGCCAACGGTAGGTAACATCACCATGGATATGTGCATGCTGGATGTAAGCGGCCTTGATGTAAGCGAAGGCGATGAGGTAGTTATATTTGATGAACAGCACCAGCGTATTGAAGAACTGGCAGCCCAGATAGGTACCATTCCGTATGAAATATTAACTAATGTTTCACAACGGGTAAAAAGGGTGTATTTTTACGAGTAGGGGTTTAAAGTATTTTAAAGGTTTTTTGTCGAAAAATGGACAAAAAGAATCGTTTGCCAATCTGCACGGCAAGGACTTCGTTCACCGTGTAGCCATATTAACCTGAACGTTAGTCCCGACGATTCAGCAGATGTACCGAACGGCTAATAGTGTTAAGACAATTTGTAAAAAGAGTTTAAGCAGTAATCACAACAGTACTTCTTCAGTGGTAAAAAGCCTAAAAATTTTTTCACAAAGGGATCTCTGTGGTCCCGCCTAACCATTTGTGATTTGCATTTTCTGCAGGTAATATGTGACATACGTATTGATTTAGAATACTGAATCTACATATTGAATTTATAACTATATTATAAAATTGAAAACTGCACTTATAGTGTAAAGTAAAGTGTAAAATAGTTGTGAAAAATGTAAACTATTGTCCTTGGAGCGTTTGAGCCCGCTTTTTATTTTATTTTTTTGCCAATTTAAAAGGGTGTATTTTTACGAATAGAAAATTTAGGGGCTTATGAACAATTTTATACGCGTTTTAATCAGGTATTTTGCCAAGGGCCTGTTGGTAGTGGTACCTATTGGCGCGGCAATTTTTTTGATATATTGGGGTGTATCAACTGTTGATAAAGCATTGAATTTGAGTGACCTATTAGTTGATAAAACCGGCAGGCACTTGTACATTCCCGGTTTGGGCATCCTTAACGTATTTGTGGTGATCATGATTGCCGGTATTTTGGTTACCAACGTAATTACCGATCCTATAAAGCGCTGGTTTAAACGCTGGTTTAACAGGTTGCCCATCTTTGCTTTCCTGTATTCGTCCATAAAAGATCTTACTGAAGCTTTCGTAGGGGAAGAAAAGAAGTTTAACGAGCCTGTTTTGGTAGAGATAAATGAGTTCGGGCTTAAAAAAATTGGCTTCCTTGTTCAAAAGGACCTCGCGGTATTAGGTTTGCCTGGCGAGGTTGCCGTATATTTCCCATATTCTTACTCATTTGCCGGGCAGGTTATCATTATTGATGCCGGCAAAGTAAAACCTATCGACAAAAGCGCTGCCGATATCATGAAATTTGTAATATCGGGTGGTGTTAGTGGGCTTGACTAACCGGCTTTGCCTTCCTGGCATCGGCCAGGCGATTGTTTTTGAAACTAAGCATGGCCATAAATGTGCTTATCAGCATCAACGCTGCCCCCAAAATATACGGTGCCCCAGGGAAGTAGGATGGCGTATTTTTATGCGTAAAAATATGAAAGACCGAACTCATTAGTAATGGCCCTATAATAACTGCCAGGCTGCTGATGCCTGACAATGATCCCTGCAATTCGCCCTGCTCTTTTGCAGATACCGCGCTGGTTATCATTCCTTGCAACGCCGGGCCCGAAATACCGCCCAAACAATACGGCACCATAAAAGCGTACATCATCCATCCCTGGTTTGCAAAAGCAATTAAGGTAAGGCCCAGGGTATAAAATAGCAGCCCCCAGATTATATTTTTTTCCTGCCCGTATTTTGGAATGGTAAAGCGGATAAGGCCGCCTTGTATAGCTACCAAAACTACACCTATAAAAAAACCAAGGTAGCCTATGCTCTTCAATTGCCAGTTGAATTTTAACTCGACATAAAATGACGTGACATATTCAACAGCTTTTTGGCCCACATATACTAAAGAAAAAGCCGCGATAAGCCCGCTTAACGCCGGATAACGGCTAAGGCTGCGTAATGAGCTTATTGGGTTCGATTTTTTCCAGTCGAATTTTCGCCTGTTCTCTGGCGCAAGCGATTCGGGGAGCACGAAATAGCCATAGGCCGCATTAAGTAACGCAAAGCCTGCGGCTGCCATAAATGGAAGCCGCACATCAAGCTCGCCCAGGAAACTGCCCATACCTATGCCCACAATAAAGCCTACGCCTGATGCGGCGCCAACGAGGCCAAAATTTGCCGCCCTGTTTTTCCCGGTGCTGATATCGGCAATATAGGCTGTGGCAGTTGAAGTGCTTGCACCGGTAATACCGGCTATCGTTCGGCCCACAAAAAGCCACGCTATGGTGGGCGCGAAGGCCATAAAAAAATAATCGATACCGAAACCTACCAGCGAGCTTAATAACACCGGCCGCCGGCCATACCTATCGCTCAGGTTACCTACAACTGATGAGAAAAGGAATTGCATTGATGCATAGGTAAAGGTTAAATAACCGCTGTATTGGGCGGCTGTACTTATATCAACATGGCCAAGGTCCTGGAGTAGTGTAGGCATTACCGGGATAGTAACCGCTAAACCAAGCACATCAATAAACAGCGTAACAAATATAAAGCCCAGCGCTGCCGAATGCTTCTTTTTAGGTTTTTTAGTCATCAATTTGATAAAGGTTTATACGCCTTAAAAGTTTTGAAGATATTAATTTTGGCCAATATATAACCTATCGTATTATTTTATACAGCATCCCGTTTAAATTTTATAGTTGGTCATGTCGAACTATTCCTGGTTTGCATGATCTCGTTTACAGGTTTTTCGCGCAAAGTCCGCTAAGGCGTAAAAAAAAACAGACAAATCTCTTTGCTTCGTTGCGTCTTCGCGTAAGCTAAATCTTATCAACCACTTACTTCTTTTTAAAGCTCCTGATAGCCAGCAATGCGGCCAGCAACATCAATATAGCTCCCAATATAAACGGGGCTCCGGGTAAATACAGGTGGTTTTTAAAATTGGTAAAATAGTAAAACAAGGTGGTCATTATCCAGGGGCCAAATATCGAGCTCAGGCTCATGAGGCTGGTTAGACCGCCCTGTAGTTCGCCCTGTTCATTGGCAGGTACCTGGTTGCTCATTAAACCTTGTAGTGCCGGGCCGGCAATACCGCCAAGGGCATAAGGTATCATAAAGGCAAACATCATCCAGGTATGGGTAGCAAAAGCAAACAATATCAACCCGGTGCTATATAGCAAAAGCCCCATCCATATACTGCGTTCTAAACCCAGCTTAGGCAAAGTTACCCGGATCAGTCCGCCCTGAACCAAGGCTATCATCAGGCCTATAAAACTTAACGAATAACCAACAATATCTTCGCTCCACTTGAATTTAAGGATGGTATAAAAGGTCCATACACTTTGTACAGATTGTGCTGCAAAATATACCAGGAACAATGAGGCGGCTAAACCGATTACTGACGGATATTTTTTGAGCTGTAATAACGATCCCAATGGGTTTGCCCTTTTCCAATCAAAGGGGCGGCGATGTTCTGCAGATAATGATTCGGGCAGGATGAAAAAGCCATAAACCGCATTCAATAGTGCCAAACCTGCCGCCGCGAAAAACGGGTAGTGAACATTCCATTTTCCTAAAAGACCGCCTATGCCAGGACCAACAATAAAGCCAATGCCAAATGCCACGCCGATTAGGCCAAAATTCGCGGCCCGTTTTTCGGGAGTGCTCACATCCGCTATATAGGCAGATGCGGTTGTAAAACTTGCGCCCGTTATACCGGCTATAGTACGGCCAACAAACAGCCAGCCTATTGATGGCGCAAATGCAAGAAAAAGGTAATCGACGCCGAAGCCTAATAGTGATGATAATAAAACCGGCCGGCGGCCATATTTATCGCTCAGGTTGCCAATCATGGGCGAAAACAGGAATTGCATTACCGAATAGGCCAGCAGCATCAGCCCCGAATATAACGAGGCCTGGCTAACGGTACCATGGATTAATTTCTCTATCAGTTTAGGCATCACGGGTATAATGATACCAAAACCGATAACATCTATCAGCATGGTAACAAAAATAAAGCCCAAGGCGGCCTGTGGTTTAAGTTTGGCAGATTGATCCATAGCCGCAAAATAATGATAAAATGTTATTGGTGGATATTAACTTTAAAAATCACCGGGGAAGCCACCTTTAAAATCTGATGTTTAATGATGTTGAACTATTCGTGTAGAACAGCTGTTCATAAGATCTCGTTTACAGGTTTTTCGCGAAGATCGCCGGGTCGCTAAGAAAAATCTCCAAATTGCCTGGTTCTATGGTGCTTTGTATGGCTAACATCGATGTGTGGTTGTTGATCAGTTTCTAAAGATATGTTTTGTTGGCACATCGGGCTTGTTCAACATGAATGAGAGGCGTAGCCTCGGCCAATTTTGTAGCCACGGGTTTTAACCCGTGGAAAAAAGCAAAGAAAATGGTGGAGAGCCGTATTCTCGGTCCATATTATCAATGCGTATATATCGTTTAAACAAAATGAAAATACCTGGATTTACACCAAAACATTGGCCGTGCCGATGGCACTCTTGTGGTCCTTTAGCCAATCATCCACGGGTTGAAACCCGTGGCTACTATATGTTTCGGGCCGATGGCCCTTAGAAGCCAATTGAATAGAACAACCCACACAAAGCGTCATAAATCCAGTTGCTTTGCGTCTTACGATCTTTGCGCGAGTAAATTTCGTCTGTCTGCCTTTGTTCAATAGCAATATCATTTGAATGTCTAAAATCCCGGCTTCACCTCTTTTTATTCCGGAAACAAAAAAAAATAGACAAATTGCAGCTTAATATTCAACACAGGGTACCTAAAGCCCGATAGCCCAAAACACCGGCCTGAACAGTTAACGATTGAAATGACAACAACAATTAAAAACAGGATAACATCCATTGATTTTCTTCGCGGCACCATTATGATCATTATGGCGCTTGACCACGTGCGCGATTACCTGTATTCAGGTTCGTTTTTATTTGATCCGCTTGATTTGGATAAAACAACCGGGATATTATTTTTTACCCGTTGGATAACCCATTTTTGCGCGCCCATATTTATGCTGCTTGCTGGCACCTCGGCGTTTTTAATGAGCCGGAAGAAAACAAAAAAGGAATTATCGGTTTTCCTGGTAAAACGTGGCCTGTGGCTGGTTTTCCTGGAATTGGTAGTAGTAAATTTTGGGTGGAATTTTAATATCGCCTTCCCGATGCTTTTATTTATAACCATCTGGGCGTTGGGGATAAGTATGATTGTACTTGCCGCACTTATCCATTTGCCTAAAACCGCTATACTTGTTCTTTGTCTCGTAGTTATATTCGGTCATAATTTGTTGGATGGCGTGCATGTGGCCGGCAATAATTTAGCTGGTTTTGGCTGGGCGTTTCTTCATGATCAGCGACCATTTTTTTGGGGACATGAAATACTTTTGGTAGGCTATCCAATTATACCGTTGGTGGCCATTATGCCATTAGGCTATTGCCTGGGGCAACTGTTTACCCCGGAGTATGGCGTGGAAAAACGCAGGAAGACTTTATTTATCATAGGCGCTGCTTCCCTGGTTTTGTTTGTGGTAATCAGGTACCTGAATGTATACGGCGATCCTGTTAAATGGACCGTGCAGAAGGACGCGTTTTTTACCTTCCTGTCGTTTATCAAAGTCAATAAATACCCGCCTTCATTGCTGTATGTTTTATTAACTGTGGGCTCGGCCTTGCTGTTCCTGGCTTTTACAGAAAAACTGCAGAACGCTGTGGTCAGGGTAGTATCGGTATATGGCAGGGTACCTATGTTTTATTATATCATCCATATTTACATTATTCATTTGATAGCCCTTGTGGCCTCGGCGTTAACGCCGGGCCAAAACTGGAAAATCTGGATCCTTGATCAGCCTATCTGGTTTACCTCATCGCTTAAAGGCTACGGATTTTCGTTGCCGGTGGCCTACCTGGTTTGGGTTGTTATAGTTATTGCATTGTACCCGCTATGTAAACGTTATGATGCATATAAACAGGCGCATAAAGAGAAGTGGTGGTTAAGTTATTTGTAGTGATGTAAGCGGGCTTAAATTTCATATTTACACAGTATGTTGCTTATAGTTAATAAATGTTAAATATTTTTCTTTTAGCCGCTAATAATATTATTTTTAAGGTAAAACAATTACCTATGAAATATCGCAAACTTTTGCTGGTTTTGCCCGCTATGCTGGCCCTCCAAAATACCTACGCCCAAAACAGTCACCTTACATTATCGGACAAGTTTCCGGCCGCTGCCAAAAAAATAAAATTAACCTATAACCCTGTTGGTACTCCCATTGAAGGAAAGACGGATATTGCAGCCGAAGTGTATTTTATTGATGGCAAAGATAACCCCGTTGCCGATGTTGACTTGAAAGCCAATGGTGGATCACTAACCGGGGAATTTACTATACCCACACCTGCAAAAGCTTTTTTTGTAAAAATATACAGCGGCGAAATTATTGATAATAATGCTGATAAAGGATACCTGTATCCTGTTTATAAAGATAAAAAAACCGTAGTGAGTGCCTATGAAGCCGAAGCGTTTATATTAACCGGCGGAATTGGGGCGAGGTTTGGAAAAATAAAACCTGACAACGAAAAGGCGATAGAACTGTTTAAAAAGGAAGATGAGGTTAACCCTAAAACCGAAAAGCTGTTCAGTATACAATATTACTCCACATTGGCTAAGAAGACTGACGTTGAAACTACCACATTGCTTAATGCCAAAATAAAATCGCTCGAAAAAAGTGACGCGGAAAAAGATATGTTGCTGGCTGCTTATATGCTTAACTGGACAAAGCGATCAGCATCCGCCGATTCATTAGGCAAAGTTATTAAAACTAAATTCCCCGGAGGCGAATCGGCTTGTAACGAAGCCGGGATGGCCGTTTACCGGCAAAAAGACCTTGCTAAAAAAGATTCGTTGTACCAGGCATTTGAACAAAAATTCCCCGCAAAGCTGGATGGGAAAAATAGTATTCTTGATTATGCCCGCGCAGAGTTGGCCACCGGTTTTATACAAAAAGGAGATAGCGCAAAATTTGGCGCATATGCAAGCAAGGTTCAAAATAAAGTAAACCTGGCCGGCAGTTATAATAATGCAGCTTATGAATTGGCTAAAACCGGAGAAAAATTGGATGTGGCGGAAAAACTATCCAAACAATCATTGGATATCATGGCCGGCCAAATGAAAAATCCGGAGCCGGGGTTATACACATCTCCCAAAGCGGCCGCAATAAATGCAAAGCGCTCATATGATGGTTATGCCGATACTTATGCTTTCGTTTTATATAAGGAGAAAAAGTATGACGAGGCCTTTAAATATCAAAAAGCAGTGTACGTAGCCAATACTTACAATGATCCCGAAATTAACGAGCATTACGTGTTAATACTAAATGCACTTGGTAAGTATGCCGAGTCGCGACAAGTAATTGAAGGTGCGATAAAAAACGGTAAAGGAACAGGTTTATTGAAAGATGAGTTGAAGAAAGCGTACGTTGCTTTAAAAGGAAACGACACCGGCTATGATACCTATTTGACATCATTGGTTGATTTTGCCAAAAATAAAAAACGCGAAGAGTTGGCCAAGCAAATGATTAACCAGCCTGCGCTGCCCTTTGCTTTGAAAGATTTTGAAGGTAACACGGTTTCCCTGGCCAGCCTGAAAGGCAAAGTGGTTATTGTTGATTTTTGGGCAACCTGGTGCGGCCCTTGCAAAGCATCGTTCCCTGGTATGCAAACTGCTGTAAATAATTTTAAGGACGATGCAGATGTGAAGTTTTTATTTGTTGATACCTGGGAAAACGGCGATAACTATGCCGACGGCGTGAAGAAATTTATTGCTGATAAAAAATACAGTTTTTATGTGCTGATGGATGAAAAAGGTGCCGATGGCCGCCAATCAAAGGTGGTAACGCAATTTGGGGTTGAAGGCATCCCTACTAAGTTTATTATCGACAAAAATGGCAACATCCGCTTTAAAGTAGTTGGTTTTGACGGCTCGGCCGATGGATTGGTTGATGAGGTTACCGCAATGATTGATATGGCTAAGGAGCCTGCGCCTGCGGCAAGTGTAGTGCCTAAGGAAAGTATGAAGTAGAATTTTTAGACTTACGAAGTTTTCAAAACTTCGTAAGTCTTCCCCGATTTTGCTGCCGGGCTTGCAAAGTGAATATTAAAAATTCGGCTTCAATACATACTTGTTATAGAAACGGGTAATATGGTCAACTGCTTCTTCGGCAGTGTCTACCAGGCGGTATAAGTTCAAATCATCGGGGTTAATGTTGTGCTGATCGGCCAGCATTTTTTCTTCTACCCAGCTAAACAGCCCTTTCCAGTAATCAATACCCACAAAAATGATGGGGAAGCGCGCAATTTTACCGGTTTGGATCAATGTCATGGCCTCGAATGATTCGTCCATAGTACCAAAACCACCGGGCAGAATAATGAAGCCCTGCGAGTATTTCATGAACATTACCTTACGGATAAAGAAATAATCAAACTCCATGATCTTATCCCTGTCGATATATTTATTATGGAACTGCTCAAAAGGCAGTTCAATATTTAAACCTACCGATTTGCCGCCTGCCTCATAAGCGCCTTTATTTGCCGCTTCCATAATGCCGGGGCCGCCGCCAGATATTACGCCGTAGCCATGCTCGGTAAGCAGGCGTGCGGTTTCTTCGGCCAGTTTGTAATAGTTGTTCTCGTTATGGGTACGTGCCGATCCGAAGATGGATACGCATGGGCCAATTTTGGCCAGTTTTTCAAAGCCGTCAACAAATTCGGCCATTATTTTAAATATCTGCCAGGAATCTGTAACCTTTATTTCCTGCCAGTTTTTGTTTTCAAATGCTTGTCTTATTTTATCGTCACCAGTCATATCCTTTTTTTAGTAGTCCGGAAGTCCGAAAGTCGGTAAGTCCGGAAGTAGTTTGTTTTTTAGTTCCTTAGTTTTTTAGTCCGGAAGTCCGAAAGTCGGTAAGTCCGGAAGTATTGTTAGTACATCGAATTTATTATTATGTTTTGTTGTTGCTTTTGTTTTAACCCGTTACAACTTTCGGACTTCCCATCTTCCGGACTTATATCGAATTTATTATTATGTTTTGTTGTCGCCTTTCTTTTACCCAGTTACAACTTCCGGACTTCCGGACTTCCCGTCTTTCGGACTTGAGCTCAGCAACAAGCCGACAAAGGTAATTAATCCGTTAACAATGATAAGCTCATTGCTAAAAACATATCCGCCCAGAAGCGATTTTGACTCAGCATTTAAAAAGTAACATATAGCAGGGGATGCCACACAAATAAAGGGTACCAGTTTATCCCTCACCTGCCTGTTACTTACAAACAGGCCAAAGGAGTAAAGCCCCAGTAACGGCCCGTACGTGTAAGATGCAACCGTAAATATGGCGCTTACCACAGCATCGTTGTTAATAGCGTTAAATATCACAATGGTTAAAAACATCAGCCCCGAAAAAGCAATATGCACCATATGGCGTGTGCCTACCTTTTTTTTACTGTTAAGATCGATGCTTTTGTTAAAACCTAAAAAATCTACGCAAAAAGAGGTAGTAAGCGCGGTAAGCGCCGAATCGGTGGTAGCAAAAGTTGCCGCTGTAAGCCCCAGCATGAAAACCATGGCCGGTACAATGCCCAAATATTGCAGGGCGATAGTAGGGTACAGGTAGTCGGTTTTATCCACATGAATACCGTATTTGCTGGCATATAGCCATAATAATGCCCCTACGCTTAAAAAGAAGATATTGATGATCACGAATACCCCGGTAAAACTGAACATGTTTTTTTGGGCTTCCTTAATGTTTTTGAGGCTAAGGTTTTTTTGCATCAGGTCCTGGTCAAGCCCCACCATGCCAATGGTTATAAATATTCCGCCCAAAAACGCTTTGGTAAAATGGAACTTGCTGCTGATGAAATCATTGAAGAAGAATATTTTGGCGTAACTGCTGTTTTTAATGGCATCAGCAGCCTCAAAAATATTCATATGCAGGCTGCTGCAAATAAAGTATATTGACAGGAACACCGATAACACCAGGAAAAATGTTTGCAGGCTATCGGTTATAATAATGGTTTTTAATCCCCCTTTGAACGTGTACGACCAGATAAGGACTAAACAAATGAGCACCGTGACGGCAAAAGGAATATGGTAACTATCAAAAATAAATTTCTGTAATACAATAACCACCAGGTACAACCGGAAGGATGAGCCGATAACCCTGCTGATGAGGAATATCCCGGCGGCGGTTTTATAGCTCCAGGTGCCTAAAGCGCCCTCGATATAACTGTATATTGAGGTAAGCTTTAACCGGTAATAAAGCGGCAGTAATACGGTTGCGATGATGAGAAAGCCGGCGGCATTACCCAGTACAAACTGGAAGTATGAAAACTGATCGCCGGAGGGCGCGCCGACCTTGCCTGGTACCGAGATAAAAGTAACCCCGCTAAGTGCGGTGCCAATCATCCCGAAGGCAACCAGGTACCATTTAGAGTTGCGGTTGGCCACAAAAAAGGTATCATTATCTGATGCTTTGCGGGATGTGAGCCAGGAAATAACCAGCAAGACTAAAAAATAACCGATGATAAATGATAGTAATATTCCTGGCGACATAGATGTTTTATTAGTCCGGAAATCGGGAAATCCGAAAGTCCGGAAGTGTTTTTTATAAAACTGATGATAATTTGCAAAATACGCAAACTTTAAAATACGCAATGTTTATGTGGCCTGCAATAACCTGCAAATAGCTGTTGGCCGTCCATGGCTGATAACATGACTAAAAGTTGCTGTTTTTTGTGATAAAAGTGTTAAATTTTAAAAAGTTTAAGTTGTTGATTGTCAGTAAATAAGGTGTTCCATTGTTTGTTTTTGATAAAGTATAAGTAGTTGATATTCAACGCTAAGGCGTTCCAAAGCGTTCCGCATGATCCGGGCGTTCCGGTGGAACGCTTTTCAGTACGTAAAAGATGGCCCGGCAGGCATTTGTCGGGAAACAGTCAATAGCAGATGTAATTTATTCTGATAATTCTTAAATTCTGAAAACGGCGTAGCCATCTTGAACGCCTTAAAAATAAAAACTGGTGAAAAATCCTGATTCAGACTTATTCCTTAACTTCGCACAATGAACTTTTCGTCCAAATTACTGGAAAATGCTGTAGCCGAATTTGCCAAATTACCGGGCGTGGGCCAAAAAACCGCGCTCAGGCTGGTGCTGCATTTGCTAAACCAGGATAAACAGGATGTAGAACGATTTAGCACCACCGTGAGCAAGCTGCGTAACGAGATTATGTTTTGCTCGGTTTGTCACAACATATCCGACCATGCCGTGTGCGAAATTTGCTCATCGCACAAACGCGACCGCAGCCTTATTTGCGTGGTTGAGGATACCCGCGATGTAATGGCCATTGAAAATACCAACCAGTATAATGGCGTTTACCACGTTTTAGGTGGCTTAATATCGCCAATGGATGGGGTAGGGCCATCGGATTTGCAGGTTGATACTTTGGTGGAACGCCTGAAAGAAAACGAGGCCAAAGAGATCATTTTTGCCCTTAGCGCGACTATGGAAGGCGACACCACTTTGTTTTATTTAAACAAGCGCATAAAATCTTTCCACATTACCATATCAACCATAGCCCGTGGCATAGCCTTTGGGGGTGAATTGGAGTACGTAGATGAGATCACCCTCGGGCGGTCTATCGCAACACGTGTTCCGTATGAAAATTCATTGTCAAAGTAAGGTATGAAACTCTCTGTTATCGTTGTAAATTATAACACTTGTAATATGCTCAGGATTGCGCTTGATTCGGTTGTAAGGGCCGCTGCAGGCATTAATTGCGAGGTTTTTGTGGTAGATAATGCCTCTACAGACAAATCTATAGAGATGCTGGGCCATGAGTTTCCTGAAGTTAAAGTAATAGCCAACACCCACAATGAGGGGATGGCAAAAGCTTATAACCAGGGTATTAAAGAAGCTACAGGAGAGTATATTTTAGTAGTCAGTGCGGATACAATTACAGGCAAAAAAACTTTTGAGAAGGCATTGGAATTTATGGACATGCATTTGGATGCCGGGGGCATGGGCGTGCGGATGATAACCCCCGATGGCCGTTTCCTTCCCGAATCGAAACATGGCTTTACCAAGGCCTGGGCTGTGTTTTTTAAACTGACCGGCCTGGCCAAATATTTTTCCAAATCGCGCCTTACAGATACGCAACGTAAAGACTGGGTAGAGGAATTTCAAACTTCAGAAACCGATGTCATGAATGGCGCTTTTATGCTGATGCGTAAAGAAGCTATTAATAAAACCGGGCTGTTTGACGAGCGTTTTTATGCCTATGGATATGATATTGACCTGAGTTACCGCATAAGGCTTGCCGGGTTTAAAAATTATTACTTTCCTAAAACGTATATTATCAACTTCAACAGCCGTAATAATGTGAAATTTAGCTGGGATTATCTTAAGGAATTTTATGGTGCGATGATTATCTTCGCCGCCAAATATTTATTTAAGGTGCCCGAAATAAAAGTGGAGGGTTTGCCGCAGCTATTCCCTTCAACATATGAAGTTAAATGATAAAGTTATAGTAATAACCGGGGCATCATCCGGCATCGGAAAATCACTTGCTATTGAGTGCGCCAAACGCGGCGCTACCGTGGTTTTGGCAGCCCGCCAGTATGTAACCCTTTGCGTAATAACCCAGGATATTGAACGGCGCTACCAAACCAAAGCCCTGGCCGTACAATGCGATGTAACTGTTGAGGCCGATTGCGCCCAATTAATTAAACAAACCCTCATCACCTTTGGTAAAATTGATGTGTTGATAAACAATGCAGGTATCTCTATGCGGGCACTGTTTAAAGATGTTGATTTAAAGGTTTTGAAATCATTGATGGATGTAAACTTTTGGGGTACGGTATATTGTACCAAATACGCGTTGCCCGAAATTACCAAAACTAAAGGCAGCATAGTAGGAGTATCATCCATAGCGGGCTATAAAGGTTTGCCTGGTCGCGCCGGATATTCTGCTTCAAAGTTTGCCATGAATGGCTTTTTGGATGCTTTAAGGGTAGAAAACCTGAAAACCGGCGTACACGTATTAACCGCCTGCCCTGGCTTCACGGCATCAAACATCCGCAATACCGCGCTTAATAATGAAGGGATAGAACAGCGCGAAAGTACCCTGGAGGAAGATAAAATGATGACAGCCGACCAGGTTGCCAGGATAATTATAGATGGCATTGAAAACCGCTCGCGAACACTGGTATTGACCCTGCAGGGCAAACTTACTGTATTGCTTAGTAAGCTACTGCCAGCCTTTTTAGATAAGATGGTTTATAATGTGTTTGCTAAGGAAAAGAACCCGCTTTTGAAGTAGTGAGTAGTGAGTGGTGAATAGCGAAAGCTGATCAAATTATCCATTCACCACTCACTATTCACCATTCACTATTTCATAAGTACTTATCTTACTCATATCCAAAATGGCCTGTCCATCTTCATCACGATGAAATACGGGTACAAATTTGGCTCCCCAAACTACGTCCGAATAGATGTAAGAGGTGCGGGAATGTACGGTTTGTGAAAAGGTATCATCGAAGGTTTTGAGGATGACGGATAAGCTGGCCTGTTTGGTTTCCAGTTCGTCCTGGGTTATGTCTTTTAATGGGCTGTTTTCATCAAGGGGGTGCACCACCGTCCAGTTTACTGTCAGAATGCTTACAAACTTTCGTTCCAGTTCCAGTTGAAAAAACTTGCGGATCACCTTGCCGTTCACTTCTTCGTTATAGCCAAATACAACCTCAATCTCGAGGTCTATCAATATGTTACGCCTTAAATTGGCCAGTCTGAACATTAGCCCCCGGCCATCGCGGTAAGGGGCAACTAACACATTATCGCTATACAATATTTTAGCCGATGGCCTGGAGAAGCGCCCATAAAGCAAACCTGTAGCCAACGCGAAGGCCAGTAAGCCCATCATGGATTCCAAAGCGGCTACGCTATTGGCTATCATTCCCTTCGGGCTGATATGGCCATAACCTACTGTTGATATGGTTTGTGCCGAGAAGAAGAAAGCATCCATAAAGCGATCGAAACTGGTATCGCCGCTACGGCCGTCGAGCACATCGTGGCCCAGGAAAAAATAAATGGTTGCAAACAACAGGTTGGCTGTTAAATACCCGGTAAAAACAATAGCCCAAAACTTACGCCAACTCATGGTAATAAGCGAATGGTAATTGTTTGCGGTAGAAAAACGCGGCAAGCCAGTACGCTTTACATTAATAGATCCATCTTTATTAATAACCGGCTGGCTTTTTACCACAGGCTGTGTGCCGAAGCCAAGGTCATCCTCGGGGTTTATTTTTTCTTTATGTATAGCCATTTTTTGATTAGTGAATTATTGATTTAATGAATTATTGATTTGGAACGCAGGTTAATTCATTAATCAATTATTAAGCAGCTGAGTGCTTATTACAAAGTTTCATTAAATTTTCTTAATTCACTAATTCAATAATTCACTAAATCAATAATTAAATTTATCTGTTTGTTTTTATAAAAACTATTTCCATATTTGTGGCATAAATGAAAATGAACGCATTAAACAATAACTGGTGGTGGCTTAACGAGATATCGTAAGGCAATTCCGTGTTTGTTTAAAAAATATATTCAAAGGAAGGGTTGCCATACGGTAACCCTTTTTTTATTAGCCCCCGGCCCCCTGAAGGGGGAGTGAGAAAGTCGAGGGGGGAGTTGAGTTAACAATTAAAAAGTACCCCCTTTAGGGGGCCAGGGGGCATGAAACAGATACTTAATCATCTATTCGAACACAAAACGTTTAGCAGGGAGCAATCAAAAGGGATTTTGATAAACATTGCACAGGGTAAGTACAACAACTCGCAAATGGCGGCGTTTATGACGGCCTATTGTATGCGCAGTATTACAGTTGATGAGCTGGAAGGCTTTCGCGATGCCATGCTGGAACTTTGCCTGCCCATTGATTTGCAAACCAGCGAACTGATAGACTTGTGCGGAACCGGCGGCGATGGAAAAGATACCTTTAATATATCCACCCTTGCATCATTTGTGGTAGCGGGAGCTGGTTATAAGGTAGCCAAGCATGGTAACTACGGTGTATCATCGGGTTGTGGTTCATCAAATGTGATGGAGTATTTGGGCTATCAGTTTACCAACGATACTGATAAACTGAAACGCGGGATTGACAAAGCCAACATCTGCTTTTTACATGCACCCCTGTTTCACCCGGCCATGAAAACGGTAGCGCCTATCCGCAGGGAACTGGGGGTGAAGACGTTTTTTAACATGCTTGGTCCGCTGGTTAATCCGGCGAAGCCTGAGAATCAACTGGTTGGTGTTTTTAACCTGGAATTGGCAAGGGTATATGCCTATCTCTACCAAAAATCGACCACTAAATATACCATTGTGAATGCCTTGGAGGGTTATGACGAGGTTTCCCTTACCTGCGATTTCAAAACCTTTTCGGCCGAGGGCGAGAAGATAAACAACGTTGAGGCCCTGGGCTTCGAAAAGCTTGATCCGGCCGAAATTGCCGGTGGTGATACCGTAAGTGCCTCTGCTGCAATATTTAGCAGCGTGCTTAATGGCGATGGTACCAACGCGCAAAACAATGTAGTACTGTCCAACGCGGCTTTGGCCATCAGGACTATTAACCCCGAAAAAACTTTTGCCGATTGCTTTTACGAGGCAGAAGAAGCTTTGCTAAGCAAAAAAGCGCTGAACAGTTTTAACCTGCTATTGCAAAACTAAACATGAAAATAAAAGTTTGCGGTTTAAAAGATCCCGAAAATATTGAGGCGGTAGCTGCCTTAAATCCGGACTACCTGGGTTTTATCTGTTATGGGCCTTCGCCGCGATATATCGGTCAATTATCTGCAGAAAGTTTCAAAAAACTACCAATAAACATCAAAAAAACAGCAGTTTTTGTGAATGAAAGCGCACAAATAATCAACTCTTTGATACAGGCCTACAATTTTGATGTAATTCAATTACATGGCGACGAATCGCCGGAATTTTGTAGCAGTTTTCGGGATAGGGTTACCGTGTTTAAAGCTTTTGGGTTGGATGAAAATTTCGATTTTGGCCAGCTGGATAATTACGTAAACAAAGTAGACTATTTCCTGTTCGATACAAAAACTGCAGCCTACGGGGGCTCGGGTAAAACTTTTGATTGGGGGATGTTGGATAGTTATAAACTAAGTGTTCCATTCTTTTTGTCGGGGGGTATCAGCCTGGATAATTTGGAAGAAATTAAAAAAATTAACCATCCCCAATTTTACGGGGTGGATTTGAATAGTCGTTTTGAAACGGCGCCCGGTATTAAAGATACCGGCAAACTAAAACAAGCATTTGATATCATCAACAAACAACCTATTATAAATGAAATACGGAGTTAACGAGCAAGGTTACTATGGCGATTTTGGCGGCGCCTATATCCCCGAAATGCTTTATCCAAATGTTGAGGAGTTAAGGCTTCAATACATCAACATTATTAATGATCCTGGTTTTAAAGCCGAATTTGACGACCTCCTGAAAAACTACGTAGGCAGGCCCTCCCCGCTATATCATGCCAAAAGATATTCGGAAAAATATGGCGCCAACATATTTTTTAAACGCGAGGATTTAAACCATACCGGTTCGCATAAGATTAATAATGCTATCGGGCAAATATTGCTGGCCAAACGTTTAGGCAAAAAGCGGATTATTGCCGAAACCGGCGCCGGGCAGCATGGTGTGGCCACAGCTACCGTTTGCGCCCTGATGGGTATTGAATGCGTGGTTTATATGGGCGAAGTTGATATGGAACGCCAGGCCCCTAATGTATCGCGCATGAAAATGCTTGGTGCCACGGTAAGGCCGGCATCATCGGGTAGTAAAACACTTAAAGATGCTACCAACGAGGCCCTGCGCGACTGGATAAGCAACCCGGTTGATACCCACTACATCATCGGATCGGTGGTTGGGCCGTATCCTTTTCCGGATATGGTGGCCCGTTTTCAATCCGTGATATCCGAAGAAACTAAAAAACAATTACTGGAGCAAACAGGCAACGAGTTGCCGCAATACGTAATGGCCTGTGTAGGCGGCGGTAGCAATGCCATGGGCATGTTTTACCATTTTTTGGACGATGAAGATGTTAAGCTGGTTGCAGTTGAAGCCGCAGGCAAAGGTGTTAATAGCGGCCACTCGGCTGCTACCACCTTTTTGGGACAGGAAGGTGTGCTGCATGGCAGCCGTACCATACTGATGCAAACACAGGATGGGCAGGTGGTTGAACCGTACTCAATATCTGCCGGGCTCGATTACCCGGGTATTGGTCCGCAGCATGCGCACCTGTACAAAATAAACCGCGCCCAATACACCAGCATTACCGATGATGAGGCGTTACAGGCAGGCCTATTATGCTCGCAAATGGAAGGCATTATCCCGGCCATTGAAACAGCCCACGCACTGGCACAACTGGACAAAATGACATTCAAAGCCGATGATAACGTTGTTATCTGTATCTCGGGCCGGGGCGATAAGGATTTGGATACTTATATTAAATATTTTAACTTTTAGTTGTTCATGGTTCATAGATCATAGTTCATTGCCCAGGATTTTATTTCTGAAGCGGCCATGAACCATGAACCATGAACTATAAGCAATAACGAACCATTGACCATGAACAATTCAAACCGCCTAAACGAGCTTTTCGCTACCAAAAAGGATAATTTGTTATCTATATACTTCACCGCGGGCTATCCCGCTTTAAACACTACCGTTGATATTGCCGAAGCTTTGGAAAAAGCCGGGGCCGATTTCCTGGAAATTGGTTTCCCGTACTCAGATCCCGTGGCCGATGGCCCCACAATTCAGCACAGTTCTGAACAGGCTTTGGAAAACGGGATGACCCTTAACGTGCTGTTTGAAGAACTGACTGAACTACGGAAGCGCGTTACCATCCCAATATTATTGATGGGCTATTTTAACCCGATAATACAATACGGTATCGAGCGTTTTTGCAAAAAGGCAGTTGAATTGGGTGTAGATGGCGTAATAGTGCCCGATTTGCCCATGTACGAGTACGAAGCCAAATACGCCAATTATTTTACAGATAACAACCTGAGCAATATCTTCCTGGTTACCCCGCAAACATCCGAAGACCGCATCCGTAAAATTGATGAGTTGAGTAATAGTTTTATTTACCTGCTGTCGTCATCTTCCATAACGGGCGGCAACTTGCAGCTAACCAATAGTATTGAAGATTATTACAAACGCATTAAAGCGATGGAACTTAAAAATCCAACTATCATAGGTTTCGGCATTTCGGATAATAATACTTTTAAACAAGCCTGCGCCTATGCAAACGGTGCTATTGTAGGCAGTAAGTTTGTAAAGTTGCTGGCCGAGGAAGGTTATATGGAGAAGATACCGGGGTTTATTAAGGGGATAAGGCCGTAAGGGATAACACACTTTTCAGTCGTCATTATAAGGTACGAAGCAATCCCGAACTAAGTGGGACTAAGCATGTCGGGGATTTTTTCGTGTCTTATAATGACGTGTTTGTAAATAGTTGATTTTCAACCCTGTTTTTTTGGTAGTTTATGTCATTGCGAGGTACGAAGCAATCGCGAACTATGTATGGCGGACCTGAACAGTTCGCGATTGCCACGCTATCGCTCGCAATGACATGGTTGTTGTAAGCAGCTAAAGCCAACACGTCATTGCCATTTTTTTCAGGCTTACCCGATGGCTCCCCGCAACGACGTAAAATATCTGTATATCGGGTGACAGAGCCCCTACAAATACAATTCCAAATCCCCCTTACCCTCACGAATTACTTCAAACTCGCCGTTGGTACAGTCGACAACGGTTGATGCTATGTTATCGCCGTAGCCGCCATCAATCACGATGTCAACCAGGTCTTCATATTTTTCGTGGATCAGTTCCGGGTCGGTAGAGTATTCGATGATGTCGTCATCGTCGCGGATAGAGGTTGATAGGATGGGGTTACCTAATACACGTACAATTTCGCGGGCAATATCATTGTCAGGAACACGGATACCAACCGTTTTTTTGTTGCTGCTTAATAGCTTGGGCACTTTATGGCTTGCGTTAAATATAAAGGTGAACGGGCCGGGCAGCGCTTTTTTAAGCACACGGAAAGTGGCGTTATCTATCGGTTTAATATAATCAGATATATGGCTTAAATCGTAGCAGATAAAGGAAAAATTCGCCTTCTCGGGTTTAATGTTCCTGATTTTGCAGATGGCTTCGATAGCTTTATGGTTGTGGATATCGCAACCAAGCCCGTAAATGGTATCTGTAGGATAAATGATCAATCCGCCTTTGCGCAGCACTTCAACAACCTGCTCTATCGCTTTAGGATTCGGATTTTCGGGATATATTTTAATGAGCATATTTAATAGACAAATATACGCTGAAGTAGTTTAAAAAATGTATGGTTGTATAAACAACGAACGTAAATGTGTTGCTGTTCGGAAATCGAACGGCGGGTGTGATTTACAGTATCAACTATAATGTAATTACCACCGGATTACCAGTTAAACAATCCTTTAGCTTTTTTAAGCAGGTTTGTTTTATTGCAATGCACGTCAATCCTCGCTTGTGCGTAGGGTGCGCCAAGTTCCTTTGCTTTGTGCCAATCGGCGCAAGCTCCTTTAGCATCGTTCATGTTCAATTTTGAATTTCCCCGGTTAAAATATGCCATCTCATTTTCGGGATCCAATTCAATAGCTTTTGAATAATCGTTAATGGCTTCCTGATGTTCCCCGGCTTCATCTTTATTTGCTGCCCTGTTTACTATTGCATCTGTAAAATCGGGCGCTATTTCGATGGCTTTGTCATAATCACGCCTTGCAGCTTTCCACGTGTGCAATTCATCTTTTATCGTTGCCCTCGAATACCACGAGTTAGGGTCGTTCGGATTTATTTTAATTGCCGTAGAAAAATGGATTATTGCCATTCCGAGGTTTCTTTTGTTATAGGCTTCCATTGCAAGATCGAAATAATGACCGGCCTGACCGGCATCCATGTTAGGGAATAACTGGTTTTGCGGATCGCCCATGGCCCCGTACCCATCCAATTTACAATCAAATTCATAGCCTTTGCAATACAAGTCGAGTGCCCAATACATCAGGTTATTTTCATCAACCGGAAACTCAGTTGCCTCGCCTGATATTTCCCAATAGTCAGTTTTTTTCGCTATATCACCAATTTTGAATCCATAATTATTTGTTAAAAATGAAGCTAAAGCATCAAGCTTGCCTTTGGTATCTGAAATGAAATTGAAATCATACGTTGCTAAGGCATTATCCTGCATTCCGCTTTTTTTTCGTTGTTCAAATACATTGGCGGCGGACGTCATTTCTTTGCCAAATTTGTTATGAAACTCCGTTTTGGTAAAAAATCTATTTTCCATCTTGTAATAAGGTTTGAGATAGCTATAATAAAGGAATCAAACAACAATCACAAATAAAATATCGACTGTTAAGGGAAAAGGTTACTGTAGTTGCAAACTACAGGCATAATCGTCCGAAGTCGGAATCGAACAGCGGGAAACACCTTATCGGAAGGCAGGAGGTGAGTCTTGACTTAGAACTTAATACTTACGACTCAGTACTCAAATTCTACCATCAATTCAATTCCCCGCCTTCGGTTTCAATACCTTTACCAGCTTATCCACCAGTTGTGTATCGATAACAGATTTTTCAATGATACCGGCAAAACCCATTTTTAAATACTTTTCCGTATCAGCCGATTCTGTTAACCCGCTTATCGCAATTACAGGCAACTTATTCGGCAAGATGGTTGATTTTTGTATTGCAGCCAATAATTCGGCCACATCTGTTTCAGGTGTCTGTACCGCTGTTAACACAACGTTTATGTCGTTTTTAGCCATTATTTCTAAGGCTTCTTTGGTATTTCCTGCCTGCATAAAATTGACATCCCATTTTGCCAGCATCATTTTCAGCGACATTAAATCAAGCTCATTATCGTCTACCGCCAAAATGTTAATCCCACTCAACAGTAATGCCGGGTCAAGCGTATTTGGTTTAACAACAGTGGCAGTATTGCTTTTTTGATACGGAATAACAAAGCTAAAAGTAGTGCCTGCTCCGGGCTTGCTATTTACCGTGATATGCCCGTCCTGCAGTTTTATCAGTTGTTTGCAAATAAACAACCCGAGTCCGGTACCCGCTTTTCCATTGGATGAGCTGGTTTGATAATATTTTGAAAACAGGTTTGATTGCTGATMTAAGCTAATCCCAGCCCCGGTATCCCTGATATCAACCAATAGTTTATTTTCTGCGCTAACCAGCTCGGCTATTACCCTTATTCCTCCTTCTTTGGTAAATTTAATGGCGTTACTCAGTAAGTTAACCACAACCTGTTTAAGCCGCAGGCTATCGCCCAGTAAAATGGCGTCTTTATCGCCTTTGAAATGATAATCTAAAGTCAGGCCCTTTTTAGTTGCGCCAAACTCCATGCTTTCTACAACTGTTTTTAATGTAAAATCGGGGTTAAAAGGTTCGCTGTTAATTTTAAACTCGCTGTTTTCCATTTTTGCCGCGTCCAGCGTATCGTTAAGGGTACGCAGCAGCATATCTGATGAGTGTTTTATAGAGTCGAGCATATCAACCTGTTTTTGCGCCAGGTTGGTTTTGCCAAAAATGTAAAGGAAACCCTTAATAGCGGTAAGGGGGTTACGTATCTCATGGCTCATATGCAAAAGCAGGTCCATTTTTTGCTGGGCAATGGTAACCGATTGTTCAATTTCTTTGTGTAAAAACAATTCGGCCTTGTTAAGCTGAATAACAAAGATAATAAGCAGGATAGCAAACACCAGTACAAGGAATAAAGCGATAAGCGAAAATTTATTTAGCAAGCCGGTAGTTTCCTGGTAGCTTTTGAACGACATTTCCCTGAATTCATTCGTCACGTTATAATTAATTTCCTTCATATCGTTAATAATGCGCTCTAGCTCATTACTGATATGTGTATTAAGGCCAATCAACTCCCGCTGCATGGTAATTAGCCTTAGGTTTTGCTGCTGCAATTGCTTAAGGCTGTTAGCGTAAGCCTTTTGATCTTTAGCTAAAACTTTTTGTGTAGAGGCGTTAACCTCATTTAAATTGTTGCGATGGTTAATCTCAATTGCAGATATCGCCCTGTCGTCTTTATCGTTAATGGCGTCTTTAATTCGTTTAAAAAGCCCCCTTTTTACTACCGGAGTAGTTTTTTTAACAGTGTCTGTACTGGTTTTAAATGATTTATTTGCATTACGGGAAAGTTCCTGCGCGTACTTACCGGCTTCGGTGTTAAAAGCAGCATAAACAGTAAGCAGTGAATCAAAATTGTGCTTAAGCTGGAATAACTGGTTGGATAACGTTAGCTTTTTTTGATACCATAACTTTATTTTATTGCTTTGGGCAGCGTTAAGGCTGGTTGTATCGGCGGCCCCTTTTAATAAAGTATCCAGTTCATTAAACGCCGATGTAAGCTTTGTTTTATAATCGTCGCTATTTTTACTGTTGGTGTTTAGTAAGGATGCCTGGAAATCGTCTTCGGCCTGGTGCAGTAGTAACAATATATGCTCAGGATGGTTATTGCCCTGGCCCATATTGTTAGCCAGTTTAGAAATGTTTTCTAACTTTTTAGTAATTGACCTGCGGACAATAAGCGCTGTTACAGAAAAAATGATGGCGAATGCAAGGAACGCAAGAAGGATTTTCCGGGCTAATGTTTTGGTATAAGTTGTTGGCATAAAATTGCGTTTGGCACAACTACACATGGTATAGTTTGGTGTGCAAAACTATCAAAAATTAAGTGCATTTAACTGATGATGTTGGCAATGGCCAGGAAGCATTTAATGACGTGTTTTGGGAACGATCTCAATGTCATTCCTCCTTCAGAGTTTAACTAAAATTTGATAACTATTTAACTAAAATTTGATAACTATCTATGACATATCCCATTTTGCTGTCATCCTGGACGAAGGATCTATCAGCTGTGCATAACCGATAGAAAAGTTCGCGAATAGATGCTTCGTTCCTCAGGATGACAGTCTTTTTATAACGTTATTCCCACCAGGGTTTCGATGGATTTTATAACTCCTGACGATACCTGAAATCTAACTCAACGCTACTTCCTTTTCAGCGTAGTATGCGCCTTAACCCCATTAGCCGCAATGTCTACGCCGATAGAATCGCCATAAAATTTGCCACTGTGTGGTATTTCGATATCGCCCAGGGTAACTGTAAACGTAAATTTATCGCCGTTAATTTTGCCATCGTCAACAGGTAGTTCGCCTTTAGGGGTTTGTACGGTGCCGGCTAATTTATCACCGTCAATTTTAAAATTGTAGGTTAAGGGATATTGGTCGCCATTTTCCATTGTTAAAATTCCGGCCCAGCTTCCGCTAAAATCGGCAATGGCAGCTAAGCAGGCAAAAAAGCAGCAGCACAGCAATACAGTTGTTAAGAATTTTCTTTTCATAACGTGTTGTTTTTCTGTAGCTAAAAGTACTGTTGCTATTAAAATTTATCATAAACAATAGGTTAAGTTTAATGGTGGGTGGGAAACGTTAGTAAATTAAGAGGTTTTTAGCGTAAAGATCGCGGAGACGCCAAGTGAGTTACTTGTTTTTTCTAAGCGATTTTGTGCGAAAGGATTATAAATGAGACCATCAAACAGTTGCCCTGCCAGGAATATCATAAAATTAAACGTCATCTCTTCGATAGTTTATCATAAACGCGTTTTGTCAATAAAATTATTGACAAGATATTTTGACAATAATTTTATTGACAGATTTTGTGTATAGACATGGGCCGTGCCTACGGCACTTTCGCGATTGTTCAAATATCCCACGGGTTGAAACCCGTGGCTACAATATGTTTCGGGCCTATGGCCCTTAGCTGCAATTGTATGGGTAGGGGGGGGATATACCCTGAGTCAAGAAAATAGAGGCAAAGCCCCGGCCTATATTGTTATTGTGGCAACAATATATGATCCTTAACGGGGGGAATTGGCCAGGAACTAAGAAATACTCTAAATCGCTAAAAAGAGGCGTAGCCTCGGCCAATATTGTAGCACCGGGTTTCAACCCGGTGTAAAATAAACAGGAGGCAAATGAGAAACGGTTCGGCACATATAAAACGGCGGAATTTGCAATTTCTATGGAACTCATAGCAAGCCCAAAGCTTATGAGAAACAAAGCGTAAGGCAGATCCCATCCGCCTCACGCAAAAACAATCAAGCCTACTCAAATTTATCGGCTACTACCATGATCTTCATTCCCGGTTTTTCCTCGGCTTCAAATGTGAGCGTAACTTTGCCTGCTACACCGGCGATAGTTATGGTTGCGGTTCTGTCATGACCATTATCATCACTGAGTTTCGCTTTGATAACTGTTTTGCCTTCTTTAAAAGGCGTTTTCCAGTCGCAGGTTTTTGAACTGATTGGTCCCGACATCTTGTGATCGTCGCCACCGGGAACAATGGTTACTTCTGTTTTTGTAATGGTAACAACCGTGTTTTCATCCCTGCTGTCGGTGTTGCCCTGGTCATCAATTTTACTTGTTTTTGATGATGTTAAGGTTACGGTTTTGTCGCACTGCGCGAAACCTGCTGTGGTACCGGCTACCAGCAAAAAGATGATAATAACCGCTTTTTTTAAATTGAATGCTGTTTTCATATACTGATGATTAAGTTTGAAATAAAGATAGGTGTTTTATATAGTATTATGCAATACAAAGTACTGTATAAAATATAGATATCTGATTATAAATGAGATGATTTTTTATCGGTTCGCTTTTCATAAAAAAGCGAATCTGAAGTGTTGTTTGGTAACGGTGTTATTAGGCACCCGTTAAACCAATTGAATAAAAAATGGTATATAAAAAATATTCTTTAAATTTGTTTACATCGTTGAGTAAACTTTATGAGCATTTTAAAATATCCGTTAAATAATGCCCAGATAGAATTGATGAAACTATTTGGAACCAACTTGTCTGATAATGACCTTACAGATCTGAAAAATTTGTTGGCCCGTTTTTTTGCTGATAAAGCCATTAAAGCTGCCGATAGTATTTGGGACGAAAGGAACCTTACAAATGATGATATGGACAAGTTATTGAATGAGCAACGGTAAAAAGCTTGTCATCGTTCTTGATACCAATATCATGCTTGTATCGGTTTAAAGCCGCTCAAAGTATCATTGGCTTTACCAGGCTCTTCTGAATGATAAGTATCAGCTTGCAATTACAGCTGATATTCTTTTGGAATATGAAGAAATGATAGGCACACATTGGAACAATAATGTTGCGCTGAACGTTATCAGATCTATAACCGAACTTCCGAACGCATTATTTACCCCAATTTATTATAATCTTAATTTAATTACCGATGAAGACGATAACAAGTTTGTTGATTGTGCTTTTGCTGCAAATGCCGACTATATAGTTACTCATGACCGCCATTTTAATATTCTTAAAACAATTCCTTTTCCTCGTATCCCATTAATTGACATTCATCAGTTTCAATTGCTATTGCAATCTCAAAAATTGATTTAATATTAAAATTATCTCCGGATAATTTCCTGCTATTAACAGTTAAAATTAATTAGTGTGAAAACAACAATTAATGTACATTTGAAATGTATTACCTTTATATTGTTAAAGCCAATTATATTAACCCGTTATGCGTAAAAACATCTGTTTATTATTAGCTGTATGCTACAGCTTTTCGGCCTTTGCACAAAAGCAGCAGGATTATCCCATTCAGCCGGTTCCGTTTACCAGTGTAAAACTGGCCGATCATTTCTGGAATTCGCGGATTGAAACCAACCGCACGGCCACTATCCCGGCATCGTTTACCCGTTGCGAAAGTACTGGCAGGGTAAAAAACTTCCAGATGGCAGCAGCCCGTTCGGGCAAATTTTGCACCACTTACCCTTTTGATGATACCGATATTTATAAAACCATCGAGGGCGCTTCGTATTCGTTGGCCGTTCATCCTGATAAACAGCTGGATCATTACCTCGATTCGATGATCACCATAGTAGGCAAGGCGCAGGAACCCGATGGTTACCTGTACACCGCCCGCACTATCGACCCAATTCATCCGCAAGCTTGGGCCGGCCCCGAGCGCTGGGTTAACGAGCAAAATATGAGCCATGAGCTTTACAATAGCGGCCATATGTACGAAGCCGCCGCGGCCCACTTTATGGCTACCGGCAAACGCAATTTCCTTAATATCGCCCTTAAAAACGCCGATTTGCTGGTACGCACTTTTGGCCCCGGTAAACGCACGGTTGCGCCCGGACATGAAATTGTAGAGATGGGGCTGGTACGGCTATACCGCATCAGCGGTAAAAAGGAATATCTTGACCTGGCCAAATTTTTTATTGATGCCCGTGGCCACAAGGAATACAACAAAAAAAGCAAGAATCCATGGGAAAATGGTGTTTACTGGCAGGATGACACCCCCGTTACCAACCAGGAGGAAGCCGAAGGCCACGCCGTACGCGCAATGTACCTGTATTCGGGAATGACAGATGTTGCAGCCCTCACCGGCGATAAGCAATACATCGCCGCTATTGATAAGATATGGGATAACATGGTGAGCAAAAAGATTTATGTACAGGGCAGCATAGGCGCAGTCGGTGATGGTGAACGCTTTGGCGGCAATTACGAGTTGCCAAACACTACAGCATACAACGAAACCTGCGCCGCTATAGGCAATGTTTTCTGGAACCAAAGGATGTTTTTATTGCATGGCGATTCAAAATATATCGACCTGTTGGAGAAGACCTTGTATAACGGATTAATTTCGGGTGTTGGACTCGATGGTAAATCGTTCTTTTATACCAATGCCATGCAAATCCGCGATAGCTTTACGCACCCCGATATTGAGCGTGAGCGCTCAGGCTGGTTTACCTGCTCGTGCTGCCCAACCAATATTGTGCGGCTAATCCCTTCTATCCCAGGTTACATGTACGCCCAAAATGGTAACGATGTTTACGTCAACCTGTTCATCAGCGGATCGGCAAATTTGAAGGTTAACGAAAAGGCGCTTAAAATTACTCAGCAAAATAATTACCCCTGGGAAGGCGGCCTGGTATTCAATATCGATCCGGCTTCGGCTATGGATATGAACCTCAAAATACGTATTCCGGGCTGGGCACAGGATAAAGCTATCCCGTCTGATTTGTACAGCTACGAGAAGCCATCGGCACAAAAAATAGAAATAAAAGTAAACGGTAAAGCTATTGATTACCAAATGGAACATGGCTATGCCGTTATCAGCAAAAAATGGAAAAAGAACGATAAGGTAGAGCTTACGCTGCCCATGGATGTGCAACGCGTAATAGCCAACGAAAAACTGGCCGACGACAACGGAAAAATTGCCATTCAGCGCGGCCCTATCATGTATTGTGCCGAGTGGAAGGATAATGCCGGCAAACCGAGCAGCTTTATTATCCCTAAAGACGTTGTTTTTACCCCAACTTATAATGCTGATTTGCTAAATGGCGTAATGACATTAAAGGCCGATGTAAAAAGTGTTAATGTTGATGAAGCAAACCAAAACATCACCACGGGCACCAGTACATTAACCGCTATTCCATATTATTCATGGGCAAACCGCGGTAAAGGGGAGATGACCGTTTGGTTTCCCGAGCAGGTGAAGTATGTGGAGTTGTTGAGTAAATAAAAGTAGGTTCGGCTCGTTATTGAAAAATTAATGTGGTAACCTACCGTCATTACGAGTATCCATCAGGTAAAACCTGAAAAAATCATTATGACGTGCAACGGAGATAGTTAAACTAATGTTCTAAACTACCGTCATTGCGAGGTACGAAGCAATCCCGAACTATGTTGGACTTAGCATGTAGGGGATTGCTTCGTGCCTCGCAATGACGATTTTAGACTATTCCCATTTTTAATAAATGTTACACATACATTTCTATTTTCTTGAAATGTTTATACCTTTAAAAAGTATAAACAAACCAGTAAACCATTCTGAGCCAATTGCAGGCCGCCTTTAATTTATGGCGACTTTTAATGGTATCATTAAAACATCAATTATGATAAGAAAGATTTTTATCCTATTATTCCTTGCCACGGGTTACCTGACAGCCTCGGCGCAGGAGGTTTCCATCAGCAAAGGCTGGAAATTTACGGTCGGCGATTCGATTCAATGGGCGTCGCCGACATATAACGATCAGCATTGGCAGGTTGCCAAACTTGATGAAAACTGGGAGCGCCAGGGCCATCCCAATTACGATGGTTTCGGCTGGTATCGTACCAAAGTGGTTATTCCGTCGTCATTAAAAGATAAATCGTACCTGAAAGATAGCCTGCGCTTAAATTTAGGCACTGTTGATGATAACGACGAGGTTTACCTTAACGGTAAACTGGTAGCCAAATACGGTGGTTACGGCGGTACCATAAAAGATGGCCATTACGGCGGCCGCTCATATACCATAGCGGCAAACAACCCCGCTATTTTGTGGGATAAAGAAAACGTGCTGGCGGTGCGTATATTTGATACCGGTGGCGATGGCGGTTTGGTAACCAGCGGCTACGGTAGTGCATTTAACATTACCATGGCCGATGTAATGGATCATGTGGCTGTAAATACCGAGGCTGATTTTGTATACGGCGATAATAACAGCCTGAGCAAAAGTGTTAAACTACACACTACAAATGCTTACCAGTACAGCGGCACCCTTGCATTTAAAGTAACCGACCCCGAAAACGGTACCGTGCTTTACGAAAAAACAAACCCGGCCAATTTTACCAGCGGCAAGCCGTTTACATACTCGTTTTCGATAGCGCGCCTGGCAAAAAGATCATATATTATCAGCTATACTTTTACCGATACCAAATCGGGCAAATCGATAGTACAAACAGAAACTACGCCTTATATTTTAACGCCTTACCCAACGGCAAAGGTGAAAATTAATGGTGCCGATGTATTTGGGGCGCGGCCGGGCCACCCGTTCCTTTACCTTATACCTGCCACCGGTAAAAGGCCGTTGCTGTACAAGGTAGCAGGGCTTCCCGAAGGTTTAAAGGTAGATGCCGCAACCGGGGTAATCAGCGGTTCGGTAGCTCAAAAGGGCAATTACCCGGTAACTTTTACGGTAAGCAACAGCCTTGGCGCCAAAACAAAACAATTCACCATTAGCATTGGCGATAATATTGGTTTAACCCCTGCTTTAGGCTGGAACAGCTGGAATGCCTGGGGCCTGAGTGTTAACGACGAAAAGGTACGTATTTCGGCCAAAGCCATGATTGATAAACTGAGTTCGCACGGGTGGGCTTATATCAATATCGATGATGGATGGGAAGCCGAAAACCGCGCTGCCGACGGCAAAATTGTAACCAACAGCAAATTTCCTGATATGAAAGGCCTTACCGATTTTGTGCATGGTTTAGGCTTGCGCATGGGTATTTATTCGTCGCCCGGCCCGCGTACCTGCGGTGGCTTTTTAGGCAGCTGGCAGCATGAAGACCAGGATGCCCAAACCTACGCCGACTGGGGTATCGATTATTTAAAATACGATTGGTGCTCATACTCGGATATTGCACCCAAACCAGATCTTGATGGATTGAAGAAACCTTACCAGGTAATGCAGGCTGCATTAGGTAAAGCAAACCGCGATATCATGTACAGCCTTTGCCAGTATGGCTGGGGCAATGTATGGGAGTGGGGTGCCGAAGTAAACGGTAATAGCTGGCGCACCACAGGCGATATCCAGGATACCTGGCAAAGTATGGCTACCATTGGCTTTAACCAGGGCCCGGCAGCGCCACATGCCCAGCCCGGTCATTTTAATGACCCGGATATGCTGGTTGTTGGTAAAGTAGGATGGGGCCCAAGCCTGCATAACACCAGGCTTACGTTTGATGAGCAGTACACGCACATTAGCTTGTGGAGCCTGTTGGCATCACCTTTGTTAATTGGGTGCGATATGGGGCACCTGGATGCCTTTACATTAAGCCTGCTTACCAACGACGAAGTGCTGGCAATTGACCAGGACGCATTAGGAAAAGGCGCAAACCAATATATCAAAAAAGATGATTACCAGGTTTGGGTAAAAGAGTTAAAGGATGGGGGCAAGGCAATCGGTCTGTTTAATACATCCGATAAATACCAAACCATCAGCCTTGATAAAACCGATCCGGCTATAGCGGGCTATACCAAATTCAGGGATGCCTGGCAGCAAAAATATATTGTGGTTACCGGCAATACGCTAACAGCTAAAATAGCGCCGCATGGTGTACTGCTGGTACGGGTGGAAAAATAAATTGGGAGCGACGCTTGTTGCCGTCAACTTTAATACGAAGGCCTGTGAAGTTTTATATTTTCACAGGCCTTTATTATTTGATGCCGTCTTTTATCGATCTATTTTCCGGGGCTATCGTAATAGTAAATAGGCGAGAATACGCCTTCGCTGGTAGTGTAGTATCCTTTACCGTCGGGTGTAAAGCCTATGGCTTCGCCTTGTTTTTCAACGGTGTAAGGCAGTTCTTTTGGTTTCCTGGCCATGGCATCCCATACATGCTCATTAGGCTGGCGTTGCCAGTAGTAAACTTTTTCGTAGCTTTTTAACAGGATCTGTTGCCCGTCTTTCGAGATATCGCCCGCGGTAATCCATTTAAAAGGCTTAAAACCGGCGAAAAATAGCTTGGTACGCCTGGTTAAGGTAAGCGTATCATTCGCTTTATAACTCAATGGCGATGTATACACCGCTACGGTATCGCTGCGCTTGGTTACAATGTATAAAAGTTTTTCAACCGGATCAATCATCAGGGTTTCGGCGTCTTTAGGGCCATCGGGATATTTGAAATTAACAGTTACCGGCGTGGCGTGTGTTGTTGTATCCTGCGCCCATAAGGTGTTTTCTAAAAAGCGGTAAACAGTAATGTATTTCCTGTCCAGCCTGTTATCGCCGATATCGCCTAGGTATATGTAGCTTTTACCTTTTTGCGGGCCTGGGCCAACGGCTATGTCCTCGCAGTCGTTTACGCCCAATTTAGCTTTTTTATCCCCTTTAAAATAAATGGTGGCTTTTAACTTGCCCTCGGGGTTTATCGAAAAAAAACGGCTGGTATCGCCGCTGTCGTTATGCACATAGTATACATCGGGATTAATTGATGATGCCGCTATGCCCGATGTTTCGTCCATTAATTTGCTGCTTAGCGTACCGCTTATTGGTTTTTTATCCAATAAACGATGCTTGGCATATGCGACTATAAAAAGCAGCATTACAACGGGCACCAGTATTTGTAACTTTTTTCTTCGACTCATTTTATCGTTGCAAATAATAATGCAAATAAACCATATTAGTATGAAATTGACATTAATTAAATGCAATTGTTGATAATGTGTGCAAAAATGCAGCCAAAATTACCTGGCTGTGTCAAAGTGCAGATTAAGGCAGTATTTGGCCCGATGCAAAGGCCTACACCTGTTTATGCTTTTGGTGATGATTGAACTTTTGAAAAGGGAGTTTTAATACATTTGCAAATTTCCCATTCAGGTTTTCATCCATATGGGTGTCTATGCCAAATACGGTGTCTTCTCTATCCAGGTTGGCATAAGTGCCAAACAGCCGGTCCCAGACGCTTAGTACATCCCCATAATTGCGGTCGGTGTAGGGTAGTTGGTAGTGGTGGTGTACGTGGTGCAGGTTAGGGGTAATAAATACCAAACCAATAATTTTGTTAAGCCTTGAAGGTAGCCTGAACTCGGTATGGGCAACAATATTTGAAAACGACTGGAAGGTTTGCCTCAATATTAAAACGCCTATGGCGGGGCCGCAAATAAATACCCAAAGCATTAAAAAGCAGGTGCGGATGCAGGTTTCGCAAGGATGTTCCCTGATGGTGGTTGATACATCTACCTTAAGATCGCTATGGTGCACAAGGTGAAATCTCCATAAGGGCTCTATTTTGTGCATGGTAACGTGGTAAACGTACTCGCAAAAATCCATCATCATAAACATGGTAATGTAATATACCCAGGGGGTGGTGTGAAAAGGAATAAAATTGATAAGCCCCCAGTGGTGGGCGGTGACCCAACCCGATATTAAAACAACAAATGTTGTGAGCATCAGTTGTATTGGCAGGGCGGTAAATATAAACAGCGTGTTAACTGAGGTGTGTTTCCATTTGGTTTTTATACCATCAAAGGAAGCCAGCATTTCGGCAAACCATAAGGCTGTTATTACACCGGCGTATAAAAGTACCTGCGTGAGATCTTCATGCTGAGAAAAAAATGAGCTCAGTTTGTGCATAGTTAAATTAAAATAGAGATTTAAAGATAATATCTTTGTTACAACTACTTTAATTCAATATTAACTCTTCATTATTTGTTCATCTTTCTGCCCTGAAAATGAACATGGTTTTCTGGTTGCACAGGTCTAATGTCTTCTTTTACAATGCCGTACGGATAAAAAAATAAAGGGGCTTTAAAGCCCCTTCTGTATTTTAATGTTATTTTACCATTTCCATTTCCGCATCGGGCTTGGATATATCGGTGAGTGCTACCCGGCCGCGGTCTTTACGCAATATGCGGTTGAAAAGCGAGATTTCCCTGTCAAACAGGAACCGGAAAAATAGCTTTGTCCATGAGGTATGATAGTACAGGGTATCGTAATATTCAGGAGCTGTTTTTTTGATTTCGGGCAATTTATTCCATGGGATAGAAGGGAAATCGTGGTGCTCGTTGTGGAAGCCTACGTTGAATGCTACCGCGTTAAAATTACCATAGTAGCTATAAGTTTCCTGCTCAACGCTGTGGGTAAGGTAATGTTCCTGGATCCAGCGGGCGCCAAGCGGGTGTAAGCCTACCGAGAAGGAAAAACTAAGCAGTAAAAATGCAACCGAATGCCAGCCCATAAAATAAGCTATAGCCGTGGTAAAAATAACCTGCAATAAAAAGTTAGTAACTATCCAACCGTCAATAGGGTGTATTTCCCTTAACCTGGATAAGCGGAAAAGCTGGAATACCGGGAAAAACAGCAGCCATATTGCTTTGCCAAAAAACGAATTGCTGATGAGTTTTGCTTCCCATTTGTTGGGCAAATCGGCATCCAGCTCATGTACACCCTGGAAAGAGTGGTGTTTGATGTGGTATTTTTCGAACGAGATGGCGCTTGGCAATATTTGCGGCAAATTGGCAAACATAGATGCCCAGCGGTTGGCATTGCGGTTTTTAAACAACAATTGGTGGGTACATTCGTGAATCATCACAAACAATGCGTGATCGGCAAAGGCGCCTAACAGGTAGGCTGCTCCAAATATCCACCACCATGATTGGTCGCGCAAAAACCAGGCTAAAACCACCTGGAAGGCTACCAAACCAATAATAGCAAATATGGTATTGGGGTTTTTACCTATCAGCTTACGCAATTGCGGAAACTGCTTTAAAATCTTTTTTGTACGGATACGATGTGGTTCAGACTCGGACGAGTAAACAAAATCAGTTCTTTTAATCATATAAAATATAAACGTTAAATATAGGAATAACGTTTTAAAAATATCATTTTGCCGTCAAAATAAAAGTTCAACCTGGAAAATTCACGAACATTTCATATTCTTTTTATATAAGAAATTAATTTATTGAAGCTTGTAAACCAGTACTTTAAATGTTCCGGGTAACGGTTTGCGGGTGCCAGGCTCAAACTCGGCCACGCTTAAGTAAATTTTATGGGTTTTGGTATCCAGGGCTAATGTTTTAGCGCGCACGGCGGTTTTCAGGGTTTGAATAACGCTGTATTCATCTGCCGTTTTTTGTTTGATAATGGTGGTTGTACCATCGCCGTTGGAGCAAAATACCAGTTTTGTTTCTGCATCATAAGCTACTGCATCAACACCCGCACCAATTGGTATGGTGGCTGTTACTTTGCCGGTATTGATATCAACAACGCTCATGCCTTTATTTTCGCGGCAAACAGTAAATACGCGCTGGTTAGCGGCATCCAAAGCAAGGCCGGTAGGGCCACCGCATGGTGCCAGCGGGTAGTTTTTAAGTACTTTAAGGGTTTTGCTGTCAATAATGTTCAGGCTGTTTTTATCTTCCAGGTTGTTGTAAATTTTGCCTTTGCCATCAGGTAACGCAAATTCGGGGCCTCCGCCCAATGCCACCGTACCAACCTGTTTTAAAGTTTTGGGGTCGATAACCGAAGAGTTATTGCTTTCGCCATTGAAGCTGAAAATGCGATCTGAATAAGGATCATACATGATAGCATCGGGACCCTTGGCATCTGTAAGCGCTATGGTTGTAATGGTTTTTAGCGTTTTAATATCAAATGCAATCACCGCGTTGGCCTTACCATCGGTAATAAAACCTCGATTTAGCTTATTCACGATGGCGATACCGTGCACGCCTTTCATATCGTTGATCGAACCTACTTCTTTATCGGTAGCCAGGTCGATAACGTTCACCTGGGTGCCGTGCGATACATATAAACGGTTGTTTACTTTATCAATGGCAAGGTAATCGTACCCGCCATCGCCGGTCAGGGAGATGGTTTTGTCGGCCACATAGGTTTGGGCTTTTAGGGTAAAAGGTGCTAAACCGATTATTGCCGCGACAAAAGTTAAAATTTGTTTTTTCATTTTGATAGATCTGATTTTGCAATGAAATTACTTTGCGAATCTGTAGAAATATTGTTGTTTATAATGGTTTTGGTAGTTTGTTTTTGAATAGCGGATGCATCATGTTTATTATAAGAGGTTAAAACTGGATGATGATGAATATACGTCATTCCTCCCCCAAGAATTCCCCGAAATTTCATCGCCCAATATGTCAAAAACCAATACATACAAGTGGTTTTTTAGTTAGAATTTAATAAATTATTTTACTTATTTTAAGTAAAATAATCCATCGCATTCAACAGTTTATCCATTTTTTGAGCTGAGGGCATCAGATAAATTTACCGGTCTGAAAACTACATTGTAAACCACCGCTCAAATTTAAAAATGTTACCAACAAACCTGATCTCTTGTTTTAAGACTGCTTTTACCATAATCTTCGTGATGTTGCTGTGCAGCAACTCAAACGCACAGTCAAATTTTGTTTACCTCAATAGCTCAAAAACGCAGCAATGGAAGATAAAGCCGCAGTCCGATGTGAACGATGCGGATAAGATAAAATCAGCAGGTTATAACACGAATAGCTGGGTGCAGGCCATAGTTCCGGGAACCACATTTTCATCATATGTGGCTGCCGGATTAGAAAAAGACCCCAACTTTGGCGATAATATTTATAAGGTTGACCGCGCAAAATACGACCGTAACTTTTGGTACCGTACCGAATTTAAGGTACCGGCCCATTACTCCCAAAAGAATACCTGGCTAAACTTTAAAGGCGTAAACCGCAAAGCCGACATTTATTTGAACGGTACCTTGCTGGGTAGCCTGGATGGTTTTATGATGCGCGGGCAATTCAATATCTCTGCGTTGATAAAAGGTCGCGATAAAAATGTGCTGGCGGTATTGGTTTACCTGCCCGTGCAACCGCTGGCCAATGTAGGCAGCCCCAATTATGTATCAAGCGCCGGCTGGGATTGGATGCCCTACGTACCCGGCTTAAATTCGGGCATTACAGATAATGTTTATTTGAGCAATACCGGTGATATCACCATAAAAGATCCATGGATACAAAGCAGCCTGCCAACCAATGCCCGGGCCGATATATCCGTTTCGGCCGAGTTGAAAAACAATAGTGCAAGCTCGCAGGCTGTACTCGTCAAAGGTATTATCACCCCTGGCAATATCGAATTTTCAAAAAAAGTTTATGTAAATGGTAACAGCAGTACTAACATTAAGCTGGATAAAAAGGATTTTGAGCAACTGATGATCAACAGCCCCAAACTATGGTGGCCAAATGGCTATGGCGAGCCAAACCTTTACAGCTGTAAGCTAAGTGCATTGGTTGGCGATGAGATTTCGGATGTTCAGAATATTAAATTCGGTATCAAAAGGTACAGCTATGATACCATTGGTCAGGTTTTGCATGTGGCCATTAATGGGGTTAAAGTATTTATAAAAGGCGGCGACTGGGGAATGTCGGAATATATGTTACGCTGCCGCGGGGCCGAATACGATACCAGGGTTAGGCTGCACAAGGAGATGAACTTTAACATGATCCGTAACTGGATTGGCTCGGTAACCGACGAGGAATTTTATGATGCCTGCGATAAATATGGTATAATGGTTTGGGACGATTTTTGGCTGAACGCCAACGAAAACCTGCCTGCCGATATCAATGTTTTTAATGCTAACGCGATTGAAAAAATAAAACGTTTCCGTAACCACCCTGCAATAGCCGTGTGGTGTGCCGAGAACGAAGGCTGGCCGATGGCGCCGCTGAATAACTGGCTTAAAGAAGACCTGGCGACATTTGATGGCGGCGAACGCTACTACCAACCAAACTCGCATGCCGAAAACCTAACCGGTAGCGGGCCCTGGGCCAATAAAGATCCGCGCTATTACTTTACAGCCTATCCAATCGGCTCTGGCGGCAATAAGGGCTGGGGCCTGCGTTCTGAACTGGGTACCGCCGTGTTCACCAATTTCGACAGCTTTAAAAAATTCATGCCGAAAGATAAATGGTGGCCGCGCAACGAGATGTGGAACCAGCACTTTTTTGGTCCGCTGGCGTTTAATGCCGGACCCGATTATTATGACGAAAGCGTAAGCAGTTACGGCACGCCAAAAGGAATTGAAGATTACTGCCGCAAGGCCCAGTTTGTAAACATCGAGACCAACAAGGCGATGTTTGAGGGCTGGCAGGATGCCATGGGCGAAGATGCCTCGGGCCTGATGACCTGGATGAGCCAATCGGCCTATCCATCAATGGTGTGGCAAACTTATGATTATTATTACGACCTCACCGGAGCATTCTGGGGAGCAAAAAAAGCCTGCGAACCGTTACATATCCAATGGAACCCGTTAACCAATGCCATCAAAATCATCAATACCACCCGTGCGGACGTGGAGGGATTAACCGCCTCGGCAGATGTATATAACCTCGACGGCTCTTTGGTAAAACAATATAGTATTAGCAAAAACGCAGATGCGCCTGCCAACAGTGCAGCACAGGTGTTCGATATTAAATTTAATCCCTACAAAGCCGATCTGGCTAAAGATAAACCTGTTTTTGCCTCATCATCAACCAATGGCAATGCATCGGATGTTAACGACGGTAAAAGCGACACCCGGTGGGCCAGCAGCTATAGCGACGCAGAATGGATCACTATCGATTTGGGTAACGACGAAGTTATCAACGGCGTTGGCCTCACCTGGGAAGATGCGTATGCCAAATCATTCAAAATCCAAACATCAAACGACAACCGTACCTGGCGCGATGTTTATAGCACCACCGATGGCCGCCAGGGAACGCAAAAGATCACCTTCCCCGAAGTAACCGCCAGGTATGTACGGATGCAGGGTGTAGAACGGGCGACTTACTGGGGCTACTCCCTATACAATTTTGAAGTTTACCAGGGTGATGTGGCCAGCGAAGGGTTATCTGCAGTCCATTTTATCAAACTAAAACTCACGGATAAAAACGGCAAACTGGTATCTGATAATTTTTACTGGCGCGGCAACAAACGCCGGGATTATACGGCACTGAAAACCCTGCCAAAAGTAAATTTGAAAGTAACTTATAAAACGGTTAAAGCTGATGGTAAATATTATATCACAGCCCAGGTAACCAATCCGGCGTCGTCAAAAGCGGTAGCATTTGGTATTAGGGCACAGGCAGTAAAAGCATCAAACGGCGAACAGATTTTACCGGCTATAGTAAATGACAACTATTTTACGCTGTTAAAAGGAGAAACTAAAGTTGTTAGGATTGAATTTGATGCGGATGTTTTGGGTAATGATGGTATTAAACTGATAGCTGACCCGTACAATAATAATATAGAGCGCTAACTGAAATAAAGTGGTATTCGGTATTAAGAGACCATTTTATAATTTTTGATAAATATAAACTCGTTATTATTGTAACACTTTAGCGTAACGGAATGACATTTAAACTGGTACTAATTTTACTCGCTTTTATCGGATATGGTAGCAAAAGCTTTTCGCAGCAAAAAAACGGCGATCCAACCGATACTCTTGGGGTGAAAATATCGAATATTGAATACAAGGTAAAAGCGCTGCCGGAGGATACCAGCGATTTTGATAACGGAATTATTCCTTGGGTAAACCTTGAAAACCCTGGTAAGGAGCTAAACAGGCTTGTTGACTCTGATGAAGTAGTTTTGGCTTTTGCCAAAGTTACATTGATTATTGATTATCCGCTTACCAAACCAGCATCATTTACCTTGGAATCCGTTTCAAAAAGCTTCTCCCGTAAGGAATTGATTAAGGCCATCAGCGAAAAATATCACGAAGTTTACGCCGGGGAGGAAAAATCTACAAAAACAGAAATTGTACCGAGGGATAAAAGGGAGGGCCTGATCAACAGGAATGAAACTAACGGAAAATATGGAATTTGTTGCCATGATCTGTCCGATTTGGATTTAAGTTCGATAGATGTTTTTAAAAACGATGAAGGCAAAATATATCTTGTACTTAACGTAGAATCTTAAAGGGCTACAAAAGGACGAGTTGCTATTTCACTTCCGTCCCAAAAAACTTCAAACCTAAAATACCGGTCATAATCAGCGTCATAAAAAACACCTCCATCCAGGATAGTTTCTGGTTGAATACCGCCATTTCGGCAATTTTGATCAGTATCAGTGTAATGGCCGTCCAAACCGCATAGGCAACTGCTGTAGGTACCAGTTTGATGGCCAGCGAAAAAAAGTAGATATTTCCTATCCCGAAAAGAATGTAGCCGGCAAAGGGCAGCCAAACCGGCAAACCATATTGTAAACTTAAAGCCGAATGCCAGCGCAGGGCTTTCAAGTCACTGAACTTCATGAACTTGAGCGAAAAGGTCCAGGCGGCTTCAAATGCCGCGGCTATGATGAGATATATCCAGGCCAATTTGTGCTTTTTAGTTAAAATTATGTGTTAAGTTGCTGGTAATCAGTTGTTAAGGTGTTTCGCTGAAATTGTTTTTTTAATTTATTTAAAATGTTCATTATCAGGCATTAAGGTGTTCCACCCGCTCCATGCGTTCCACCCGTTCCGGTGGAACATCATTCGTTAATGCAGGTTTCTCGTTTGGCGGCGGCAGATGAAAATCAGGTACACTGTATATTTTACCGAGCCGTTTTTTAAAGTAGCCCATTAACCTGTGCCTTAAAGTATAATACCATTTAAACCACGGATATTTTAAAAGTTTTTGCTCATCAAAACGCTTTACGCTGAAGGCATGCTGTAAAAAGTAATCCTTCGGGTACTCATAATAAAGCCCCCAGTTTTCAGGACTGTTACCCGGCGCATGACCAGGGTCATACACGGTACCAAACACGTAATCCCAAACAGACAGCTTGGTTGAAAAATTGGCGTGAAAAACCTCCTGGTAGTTGGCATGGTGCCATAAATGCAATTCGGGGGTGTTAAAGATGTACTTCCACTTGCCAAACTTTACATTGATGTTGGCATGGATAAACATGCCGTACATGGCATCTATCAGCGCCTTAATGGGCACTACCATGGGGTTTGCCCCTAACAAAATGATGGGGGCAAACTCGATGGTTTGGTTAATCACTATCTCCATAAAATGCGAGCGTGACCCTGCCAAAAAATCAACCTGTTTACCGGAATGGTGCGCCTCATGAATGCGCCAGAACACATTGTTGGAGTGCTGAAAACGGTGGAACAGGTAGATGTACAAATCATGTGTCACCACAAAAAATAATACCTGTATGGCCAAAGGCCAGTTGCCAACAGCACTCCAACCCGATAGATCGAAATGCTGTTGCAACGGCGCAATGATATAGCTGAATATCAGGATCTTCAAAAAGTAGCTCTGTATCAAAGTATACCATACCAAATCAACCCAAAAACCTTCCCTGAAAAATGGCAGGCCTTTACGGTAGGGCGATATCCGTTCCCAGGCGATAATGAAAACCACCCAGCAGGCCAGGATAATGGATGTTATGGTGTATACTTTTTGCAGGGGCATTCCTAAACCAATGGTTTTTCTTTATACTCGTCGCTGATGTTAACCCTTAACCTTTTCATAGGCGCCAGTTCCGAATCGTAAACCCGTTTTTCGCCATCGCCGGTAGCTGTTTCCACATCGCGGATATCGCGTACCAGGCGTTGCAGGCCTTGTGGCTCAACAGATGCGGCATGATCAGATCCCCACATAGCACGATCAAGCGTAAAGTGGCGCTCAACAAAGGTTGCTCCTAATGATACTGCGGCAACAGTAGTAGCCAAACCCGTTTCGTGGCCCGAATAACCGATAGGAATACCCGGATATTTGGCCTCCAGGGTCTGGATCATTTTAAGGTTTAATTCCTGCGGGGCGCATGGATAGGCCGAGGTTGAGTGGGCGATGAATAAAGGGTAGTTTTCATCAAAGGCATTCACAAAGTTCATGGTGGCCTCAATCTCTTTCATGGTTGACATGCCTGTAGATAGCATCAGCGGTTTGCCGGTTTCCAGGATGCGTTGGATCAGGTCAAAATCTGTTAATGATGCAGATGCCAGTTTGTATAAAATGGTATCAAACCGCTCCATAAAATCAACCGAAGGAGCATCCCAGGCAGATACAAACCAATCGATACCCAGCTTTTTGCAGTAATGGTCGATTGTGGCGTATTCGGCTATCCCAAATTCGGTTTTACGTTTGTAATCGATGTAGGTAATACGGCCCCAGGGAGTATCGCGCATAATTTCCCATTGATCTTTTGGTACACAAATTTCGGGGGTGCGTTTCTGGAACTTAACGGCATCGGCCTTGGCGGCAACTGCTTCATCAATCAGCCTTTTACAGGTTTCCAGCGATCCGTTATGGTTGATGCCAATTTCGGCAATGATATAGCTTGGCTGGCCTTTGCCAATTACGCGGCCATTCTGCAAGGTAATAGTACCGTTGCGGTTGCCGGCTGGTAAAGTAGCATTCCCTTTTGCATCGATAATAAATTCTGCGACTTCGCGGAAACAGCCTTCGCCGCCGTTTAGGGTACTTGCAAAATCGGCTTTTGTTTTAATAAGCGGCAGGGCATCGGCAGGGCAAGCGGTAAATCCAACCAGTTTCATTACTTCAAGGTCGTTATAATCATCGCCTATGTAGGCAACTTCGGTTAATGACAGGTTTAAACGGCTGCAAATTTCTTTTAAAACAGCAACCTTGTCTTTAATCCCTACGTGCAGTTCAACTATCTGCAATTTGGCAGCCCTTTTTATTAGGGAAGGGGAGTGCTCGCCGGTGACGATGCCGGTATCTACGCCTGCAAATTTCCGCAGCCGTTCCACACCCATGCCATCGCGCATGTTGAATTTTTTTAGCAGTTCGCCATCGGTATTGTAATAAACACCGGCATCAGTTAATACGCCATCATTGTCGGTTAGCAAAAGTTTGATGCCCGCCGCTTTTTGTTTTAAAATTTCATTCATGTTTATGTGTGAATTAAATTGCTGTCCATCCTCCATCAACTACCAGGTTTGCGCCGGTCATGTAGGCCGAAGCCTCGCTGGCCAGGAATACAAGCGCACCCTGGTAATCAGATGCTTTGGCCATACGGCCCAATAAAGTTTTTGCTGAATAATTGCCTATAAAATCTTCGGTCTGTCCGTTCTCGACACCACCTGGCGATAGCGTATTTACCCTTACCCCGGTATGCCCCCAGTAGGCAGCCAAAAAGCGGGTAAAGTTGATGATAGCCCCCTTGGTTACCGGGTAAGCTGCCGATTTATAAAATGTTTGTTCGCCTGCCGCGTTACGGTATATCGTTTGGTCGGGGCCTACCATGCCGTAGGTGCTGGCAATATTGATGATACTACCGCTGCCCTGCAGGGCCATATGGGTACCCAATATCTGCGAGCTTAAAAATACCCCGGTTACATTTACATTTAATGACCGCTGGAAAGCCTCTAACGGATAGTTTTCAAATGCCGAAAGCTCTTTAGCCATCGCCGGATCTTCAAATTTATCGTTGATGGCTGCGTTGTTCACCAGGATATCCAGGCCGTCGTATTTATTGAGTATGGTATTAAGCGCGTCAACTAATGATTGCTTGCTGGTTACGTCAACACCTAAACCCAAATGGTTTTCGCCCAATTGTTGTGCAAATGTTTGTGTCGCTTCGGTATCAATATCGGCCACTACCACATTGGCACCGGCTGCTGCCAGCGCTTCGCAATGTTTTTTTCCTATCAGGCCAAGCGCGCCTGTAACTACAGCCGTTTTGTGATTTAATGAAAAAAGGTTCATCATTTAGCCGGCTATAACGCTTTTAGGTTTAATGTTATAGTTGCTAACCTTGCGGAAAACAGCTTCCAATACTTCGCCTTTTAGGTAATTTTTGATATTGCCACTTTCAATTGCTTCTTTTACCAGGGGCAATACATCGCGGTATGCTAACAAAATGTAGTCGATATCTTCGGAGGTATGGCTGTAGCACATATTATGGAAGCCGGCCCAAAGTACGCCGCGTTTTATCATCTCCTGCTGCATCAGGGTTTTAACCTCTAAGGCATTGCCTGCTTCGGGAGTAAAAGTAACCATGCTGCGGCAGTTAAAGCCTACACAACGGGTATATTTATCCATGCCGGTTTCTATGGCAATAAGGTTGTATCCGTCTTTTAATAAAGCGCCGTGGGTATCTAAATAAAGCGGCACGTTTTTATTGCGCAACTCATTAATGGTTGCTATGCAGGCTGCCAATGATAAAGCCTCGCCGCCAAAAGTGGTGTAGCTAAATACTTCGGAATTAAACAATTCCATCACATCGGCGCGACCGGTTAATAGCGCTATGGGCATTCCATTGGCACAGGCTTTTGAAAACACGGCCAGATCGGCTTTAACGCCAAAATATTCCTGCGCGCCGCCAACTGCGATGCGGAAGCCAGTCCACATTTCGTCAAATATCAGCAGGGTACCGTTGGCTTTGCATACTTCAGCCAGTTGTCGCAGGTAGCCGGTTTTTGGGGCTTCAAAAATAAAGGGCTCTAAGATTACGGCGGCAACAGTCTCGTCCAGGGCGGCTTTCACCGATTCAATGTCGTTATATTCGAAAGTATAGGTTAAATCCTGTATGGCATCGGGTACGCCCGCGTTGCGGCTGGTAATACCTATATACCAATCGTGCCAGCCGTGGTATCCGCAGCAAAATATTTTATCGCGGCCGGTAAAGGCGCGTGCCACGCGCACAGCTGCTGAACAAACATCGGCGCCGGTTTTGCTTATTTTAACAGCTTCGGCATTAGGTACTACCTCTTGTACCAACTCGCTCAATTCAACCTCTAAAGGGTGCATTAATGAAAAGGTGATGCCATCTTCCAGTTGCCTGCGGATAGCCTCATCAACAGCAGGGTAGGCGTACCCCAACGAGATAGGGCCGATAGCCGAATTAAGATCGATATACTCGTTACCATCCGCATCCCACACATGCGATCCTTTGCCTTTTACAATGTATTTAGGGGCTACGCCGTTAGTAAACTGGCCGGGGCCTTTGGCCAGGGTTTGGGTAACCGGCTTTTGTACCTTTAAAGCACGCTGGTATAGGCTATCAGACTGGCTGATAGCAGGAAAATTATTGTCGAGCGCTATTTTGTTAGCCATTTTTAATTGCTGTTTATTCTGAAAATTCAGGTGTTAAAATCTCTGGTTGGTGGTGGGCGGTTTTATAGCCTAAAATCTGTTCGGCAATTTGTTTGCCGGTAAAGCCTTCGTGTTGCAAAACATCGGGCAGTAATGCCGGCCTGAACCATTTATTGTTCAGGGCTATGGGCAGTACTTTTGCGGTGGTTTGGTGCTTTAACAATACTTCGGCTACAATGCTGTACAAGCCCCCGGTTACAAAATGATCTTCGAGTGTAACCACCAAGCTACTTTGAGCACATGCCTGCAGTATAGCCTGCTCATCAACCGGTTTAAGGCTACGCATGTTTACCAGCCCTACAGAAAGGCCTTCGCTGCGCAACATATCAACCGCAATAAGCGCCTGTTCAAATAATAAACCGTAGGTGAATATGGTTACATCGCTGCCCTGGGCTATTACTTCGGCTTTGCCTAAAACAAATGGCTCATGGTTATAGCTGGTTTTACGGGTATTAATTCGGGTATAAGCCGGGGATGTGCTGTTCCAGATCTGCGGCAGCATTTTTACAAGGTCATCCTCATCGGCCGGGGCAAATACAGTTACATTGGGGATGCCGCGCATTATCGAAATATCCTCAATAGCCTGGTGGGTGGGACCATTTCCATCAGATAAAAGGCCGGGAATAAAACCGCTCAGCTTAACCGGCAGGTTAGGAATGCCCAGGTCGGTACGTACAAATTCAAAGGCGCGCATGGTTAAAAACGCAGCAAGGGCATGTACTACCGGGATACGGCCACGCAGCGCTAAACCGGCGGCGGCGCCTATCATGGTTTGCTCGGTAATGCCGGTATCAATAAAACGCTTGCCCAAAATGGCGGGCAGGTTACGTACCAGCGCGCGGTTTTCGGCAGTCATTACCACAACCTGCTCGTTGGCCAATGCCGTTTCTGTTAATAATTCTTCGTAGGTCATATCTATCTCACTACTAAAGTTTCTGATGTTAATAAGGTGTTTTGATCGCCATGCAGCTCCAATAAAAGCTGGCCAATTTCATCTGCAGAAAAATTGCAAAACCAGCGGTCGGCCCGTTCTTCAATACTGGGCAATCCTTTGCCGCGTACGGTGTCGGCAATCACCACATTTAACTTTCCTTCTTCAAAAGGATACATACTAAAGGCGTGGTGCAAATCGGTAAAGTTGTGCCCGTCTATGCGTTTTACAGAGGCACCAAAGGCTGTGAATTTATCGGCAAGCGGTTCCAGCGGGATCAGGTCTTCGGTGCGTACATTGGCCTGGAATTGGTTACGGTCAACCACGAAGATCAAATTATCCAGCTTATAGGCATTGGCCACCAATACGGCTTCCCAACACGAGCCCTCGTTTAATTCGCCATCGCCTAAAATGCAAACCACCTTGTTGCTGCCGCCGCTTATTTTAAGATCAAGCGCAACGCCGATAGCTACCGACGGCAAATGACCTAATGACCCGGAGTGAAACTCGATACCCGGGATATGGGTATTGGGGTGCCAGTAAATATGATCGTTAAGAGACAGGTGGTTTTTAAGCCGCTCTTTATCCAGCAAGCCCAACTCGGCAAAGGTGCCATATAAGGCAGGCACATCATGCCCTTTTGAAAGGAAAAGATAATCCCTGTCGGGATGGTTAAGATTATCCTTGTTAATATTTAAAAACCGGGTATATAAGTAAACTATCAAATCAACGGCCGACAGCGATGCTCCTGTAAAGCATCCGCCATTTGTCGACATGCGTACAATATGTTCGCGCACGTTTAAGGCAATAGCTGTTAACTCCTGCTCGCTAATGTTTGGGGTGTTATGCTTCACTTTGTTCAAATTGTTGTGAGTTTTCCTTCGGTGCTTTTTTTGTTTGGTCGGGTAAAATGGTTTGCAACTCATCCAGGTGATGGCGGTACCAGTTTACGCCCGCGTATTGTGTGTTAAGCTGGTAAATTTCTGGCTTACGGTTAAGCAGGTTAAGGATATCCTGGCAAGAAAACTGGTGGCAAATGGGATATAGCTCGCTATATACTTTCTCAATAAAGTAATAATCCTCAGGGTAATCAATGGTAAACCTGTGCGACATGGAGTAATCCAAACCTGTTTGCCAGCTTACATTACCAATGCTAAAAATGAGCGGGTTTTCCCAAATGTATGGCGTGGTATGTTCCAACTCCAGCGGGCGGCCGGCGTTTTCCCAGGCTTGCTTAAGGCATGCCATCGTCATTACTTCCACATCGTTGCCATCGGGCCAGGTAGCGGGGTGCAGGTTGCTTACATAATCATATTTGCCACGGTTGGCAAAAAAATATTCCAGTACCTGGTCAATAATCCGCGGGTCTATCAGCGGGCAGTCAGATGGGATTTTTAAAACTATATCGGCCTTAAACTGCCGTGCGGCCTGGTAATGCCTGTCAAGCAAATTGCTAAGGCTGCCGCGGTAGCTGGGAATATTCATCTCCTGTGCTTCCTTTACTATAATATCGTCCTCCTGGTTTTCGGATGTTGCTATAATGATGTCGGCTTTATGCTGCATCATCCGGATGCGTTCAATCATCCTGGCCAAAAGGCTTTTACCTAATATGGGCAGCATTACTTTGCCCGGCAAACGGCTTGATGCCATGCGCGCCTGAACGATAATTACAATTTTTTCTGTCATGGTATTTGTATTAGTTACCAGTTCGCTATTAGTTCGTTTGTTAACTCTGGTTGCTGTTGGTTAACCAGGTATTTGTAAATGGCAAGTTGCGGGTCGAAATTTTTTTTGTCTCCTTCATGATTTAAATACTTGCGGCAAACCGCTGCAATAGTTTTGGCCGATGTTCCTTCATTTTGCAAGGGTGCAAGCTCTTTCAGCTCATTTATATCAAACCAGGAGTGCACTTTTTTACCCAGGGCGATACCTGTATATACCACGGTAGAGTACTGTGTAATCAATTCGCAGCAATTTGCTATCATATGGGCGGTATTACCCTCTTTATAGATCATAGCATCTGCCGGCGCATGTTTGCGGATCTCGCTTTCGGCCCTGGCGAAATTCTCGTTAGGATGAAGTTTGAAAAGCAATGGCCTATCTGCCGCTATTTTAACAGCGTTTTTGATAAATGCTACCCTGTTCTCTATCCGGAAGGTTTCGCGCATATCGGATGTAGCCACCATCACATAATCGCGGTGCGGGAAATTGTTGTTTAAATGCTGCTGCTGGTTGTCATAGTTGGGCATGCCGGTTACAACTATCTTGTTTATATCGGTGCCTTTGTTGGCAAACTGCTCCTTATAGCCTTCAGATGCTGCGCAATAAACATCGCATATATTGGCTGCCCCGTTTAGTGATGTATTACCGCACATGGTAGATGGTAACCGCAAAGTGCGTACTATTTTACTCCAGGTGGTATAGCGGTCAATCATGCCCTCCTGCACCCATATGGTTTTAAATTTACGCATGCGCCTGGGCACAATCATATCGGTACAATACACTACAAGGTCGTACTGATTTTTTTGAGCCCTGAAATCAACCTGTAGTGAGTTTTGATATAAATACCTTTCGGCTTTTAACTTGAATTTGCGCGATAGCACCGTGCCGTTAAAAATGGGGGTTTTGGCAAGCAGGTAGTTTAGGAGCGCATTATCTGTAAATAGCTGACTAAACCAGCAATCAAATTCGGGCAACTCATTTGCGATCTGGTGCATCTGGGTTGTTTGGTTAATTGAACCGGTAATGAATAATATCTTCTTCATTCCTTTACTTTCAATTATCGGTGTAGTTAAACTCAAGGGTTGAATACTTTACTTGTTTATTTAAACTATAAAGCCTGGCTGATGCTTTGCTTTATAATTTGTTAAAAGTAATCGCGCTACTTTTAGATAAAGCGAAGCCAGCGTTATGAAATTATTAAGAGGTGGTTTTTGGGGAAGGAATTTATTAACAATGCTGGTAGAGAGTCAAGATATTAGAGTCAAGAATCAAGAAAGGAAAAAAGAAAAGACTTATTGCAATAAGTTTTAATGAAGAAATGACTTATAAACCAATGGTATTTATCTTAACTCTTGATTCTTAACTCTTGATTCTTTCCCTCAATCAACTTTTGCATAGCTTTTGGTGCCTGCTTGCAAAAAGTTTTTAAGCTCAACTAACCTGTCGGTATTAATCAGGTCAACGCCGCAGTTCAGCAGTTCGCGCCATACAACCTCGTTTTCGGGCGAAGCCCAGAGCCTTACTTTTTTGCCAAACTTGTGTGCCAGTAACACGTACATGCGCAGGCGCTGCCTCTCAAATGGCGAAAAAATACCTTTGCCGTCCCACTTTAATAAATGAGAATATTTGCAGCTTGCAGTTTGGTATAAATTTCTTGAAACGGTATCCTGCCTTACCAGCGTCAGGTCTTCATCAATGAAGGCCAGCCTGCTATTTTGGGCTTTGATCAGGTTATACGGCCGGTGGCCGGTAATTACAACAGTTACCTGCCGCTGGGTGTAAATGCCGTTTTCGTACCCGGATAGAATAGATTTGTATTTTTCGAGTACCAGCTGTAGCGCCTGGTAAGTTTTAGCGCCGTCGGATTTTATGTCGATCATCAGCGTTAACGGATAGGCAGGACATTTGATCTCTTTATTGGTGCCGTTAATGCATTCCATCAGCGGGGCCAGGTACAGGCGCTCCAACGTTCTTTGTTTTTTGAAGAAGGGGAGGATGTGTGCTACAATGAGTTTGTTGTTCCTTAAATAAACATCGGCCTCAATATTTGTAAAGCCGTTATCCAAAGCATCATACAAAGGCCGTTTGTGCCAGTAATCATTGTGGGCAAAACCATTGGAGATTGTGAGATTTTGGGGGTAGGCATTGTGGCCGAGAAATATCAGCAGGCTCAGGAACAATAACTTAAGGTGCTTAGGGCAAAAAATTGCTGTTCGCATCGATAATTTTTTTGTTTCCCCAAATGTACCTGTCCAATGTTGCATAAATGTTACCTTATTATGATGAAAATTTTTATAGCGACAAGGGTTTGATAACACTGTTTTATACGGTAGTAACCGTTGTTTAGTTAGCAGATAGCGATATATTTTATTATTTATATCATAATTAATCGCCGGTAATTGTACMCGTTAAGAAATAAAAACGGTACAAAAAGTCCTGGTTTTACTGTATATACTTGAGCCTTGAAAAAAAAATCGGGAACTACAGGCAACGTATTTGCGAAAGTGGCAGTAATACATGTAAATGATTATTTACTAAAACCACGTCAAATGAAAGTTCTATCAAAATTAATAGCCGTTTCAATTATTGCCTCAGCTATATTTTTTACAACAAACGCACAGGCGCAAACGTTTGCAGCTAAACAATTTACCTTTAGCCTGGGAGCCGAAACAGGTTTGCCAACCGGCATAGCGCACCGGGGTAGCAGCTTTGTGTTGGGAGCAACCGGCCAGTTTCAATATGGTATTACCAATAATTTCGCGGTGACGTTTGCTGCCGGCGGTTATCATTTTTTTCCGAAGATAAACCCAAACACCGGCAAAAGATTTGGTAGCTATGGCGAAATCCCGGTTAAAATAGGTGTTAAGCAGTTTTTTACCACAAACCTATATGTTGGTGTTGAAGGCGGTTTGGTTTGGGAAAAATTAGAAGAGGGCCAGGGATGGGCGCCCTTCCACAGGCGTGACCTGGCCGGAAGAGTTGGGTACGCAAATAAACACTGGGACCTGAGTGCGCGGTACGAGGATTTTTACATGAAGGATTATCACACAGGCCTGGTGGCTTTGCGTTTGGCTTATGGCTTTGGATTGTAAGCTGAAAGCTTAAGGCTTAAAGCAGAAAGCTAAGCTAAAAGGGGAGCGAAGATTTTTTTCGCTCCCCTTTTTTAGTGCGGGTATTTAAAGTTTTTCTATTTCTTGAACAGAAAGCTTGGTGAATTTTGATATTTGGGCAAGCGGTAAGCCGTCCTTTTTCATTTCACGGGCAATATCTAAGGCCTTTTTATATTCACCTTTCTCCATGCCTTTTGCCTCGCCCCTGGCCTCAGCGGTCGATACAGCATAGTCCATCACATTTTTATTATCCCACTTGTATTTTAAGCTGCTATCGTACATTATTTTTTCCTCCTTTGTAAGATTAATATATGCTGCGATATTGAATAGTTTTTCAAATATGGGTTTACGTAGTGAACCGGACACCTGTCCAGCCTGATGTTCTTCAGAAAATGGGCGTTAAAACATGAGCTCAGTAGTCGTTTGCCGTTTATTTTATCTTAAAGGCGGTGTTCGACTATAGCTTTTCTATTTCTTCGATAGAAAGCTTGGTGAATTTTGATATTTGGGCGACTGGAAAGCCGTCTTTTTTCATTTCACGGGCAATATCTAAGGCCTTTTTATATTCGCCTTCTGCTTTTGCAGTTGAAACCGCATAGTCCATCACATTTTTATTATCCCATTTGTATTTTAAGCTGCTATCGTACATTGCTTTTTCCTCCTTAGTAAGGTTAATATATGCTGCAATATTGAATAATTTTTCAAATATGGGTTTACGTAGGTAAACAGGGATTTTTTCCATCCGGCTCATGTTCTTTAATACATAAAGCCATTTATCTAAATCCGTATCTAAGTCAATACCCTCTTTCACAAATTTACTCAATTCTATATACGTATAGCCCAGTTTATCGTAAAAAATTTCACCGGTATCCCTGTTACATAGGCAAATGTCATGCAGATATATATCTTCTGGCGTGTCGTCTAAAGTGAAATCTTCCAACAGTGCAATAAAATATACCTCGGCAATGTTGTAGCCCCATGCGTTACGCTTACCCTTGGGTGCCTGGTCGCTTATTAGCCTGCTGGTATAAAACAAAGCCCGTTCTTTAAAATATCCTTGTTTTGCCCGCTGAATCTCAATCAGAAATTGTTCACCCCTGTCGCCGGTACAAAGCAGGTCGAATATGGCTGCGCCTTCGTCTTTTAAATCGCCATGATACTCATTCTTGTTATACACTAAATCTACAATATGCTTCCGTCCCCTGAATACTTCATTTAAAAAAGCGATCAGCAAATCCTTATTGGGTTCGCTGCCGAATATTTTTTTAAAGGCGAAGTCAACTAAAGGGTCGATGTATTTCCCTGGAACAGGTGGCTTATTGTTTGGCATAATCAAATATAAAAGTTTATTCCTTATTCAACTTCGCGATGAATTTAACTTCGACAGGAATGGAAGCAAAAAGCCCGTGTCATAAATAATTATGACACGGGCTCTTTTGTTGTGTATTTGCTATTTACCCCTTAGTAACCGGCACAGTTAAACTAATAGTCAACTCATCCGGCGATCCGTTGCGGGTGATGTTAAAATCTTTGGGCTTTACTTTGAAGCTGCCTTTAAATACACCCTCGTTGCCTTTATCATCAAAAGTAAAATGAATGGTGACGGGTTTGGTAACGCCTTTCATGTTCAGGTTACCTACGGCCTGGTAGGCGTTGCCACTTTTGCTAACCGAGGTTGATGTAAAGGTGATAGTTGGATGATTGTCGGCATCCAGGGCAGCCTTTGCGTGGTTATTTTTGATAAAGAAGCCGGTGGCGATACTTTCCACATCTATAGTTGCCGATATTTTTGATTGCCCGGGGTCGGCCTTATCAAACTGGATACTGGCTTTCAGCGTTTCAAATTTGCCACTGATGCGGCCGCCTGCAAAACTAACTTCATAAGGGCTTTTAACTTTGTAAGTAGTTAACGATAGGGCAAATGCCGAGAGGCTGATAACCAGCAGGATGATTAATGAATACGTGATCTTTTTCATATTGTAGTTTTTATGTTATCTATAGCGCCGTGTTATTGCAGGGCCTTTATATGAAAACGAACATATGGGTTAAGAGGTTGCCTGTAAAACCAAAGTTAATACATAATAAAAGGGCAAATGATTTTCATCTGCCCTTTGGTATACTTAAGCGATGGTGTTTTTATTTAAAATGATAGCCCACTTTTACAGCCAGTACATCATCAATATTGTAATTGCTGTAATTATCATACTTAACACCTACATCAATACCGTTTCTGAATTTAAAACCCATTGATGGAGTGTACACAAAAGAAGTAACGCCACCCGAAGTAAACGCTGCACCCGCCTCGCCGCCCAGGTAAAATAAATCGCCTAAGTATACGCGCAGGCCGGCTTTTACAGGTATTATGTTACTTTGGGTTTCATAAATATGGCCTATTGATGGGTATAATGAGCTAACCGTGCTAAAATATTGTTCTTTATGGAACACATGAGCGTATCCAACAGAAAAAGTAGCTTCAACGTTACTGCTTATGGCTTTGCTTACATTACCTTCTATCCCAAGCACATGTCCTTCAAACGCGCTGGTGGTTAAGCCCTGGCTCAGGCTTAGGCCCCATTGAAGGCTGGTAGCTGGTTCAATATGCCGTTTATGCGGCGCAATTTTGCGAGTGCCAAAGCCATAAGCCAGGCGAAGGGCGATATCTTTAGTTGCCCTGTCCCGGGTATAGTCTTCATATTTTATGCTGATGTCTATCCCGTTTTTAAAGGCCAGTCCAACAGATGGCGACCACAGGAATGATGTTCCCCATTGTTCAAAAGCGAAGCCTGCACCTGCTTCGCCGCCTGCATAAAGGTTGCCGGTTATAGAGTATTTAAGCCCCAATTTTACAGGGATAACATTGTATGGACTGCCATATTGGTTGTAAGATGCAAAATGATCTTTCTCAAAAAAATGGGTAAACCCGGTAGTAATGGTTCCGGATAAACGTTCGTTAAAATTCTTTTGTACACGGATGTCGCCGCCAAGGGCATATTTAAAGGCATCGCTGGTGGCAACGCCGGCGTTGATACCAAAGCCGATGCGCCAGCTGTTTGGAACTTGAGCGTGGGCTATACCAGATAAAAGTAAAAAAATGGTTAGGAATGAAAATAGGTGTTTCATGTTTTAATTATTATAAGATAAAAGGGAAAAGCGGTTAATAAGCGGGCAGAAACTTTAATGCCTTTTTGAGGGTTAACAGGCCGGGTGCGAATGCTGCCCAGGCTGCCTGCTGGCTTTTAAGCAGGTATGTTATTGTGGTTTCGCAAATTCGTTGCATTATTGTCTGTTTTTGGGGATGTGACAACAATGGACAGGTTTACCCCTATGATAGTACTAACTTTATTTACTTAGTTTAATGCGATAGCCCAGGCGCAGGGCAAATTGCTTAAAAATATAGCTGTAATCATCAAACTTAACCCCGGTTTCCAGTCCGTTTTTAAAGCTAAAACCGGCAGAAACACCATACATTAAACTTCTATAGGGGCCATCAACCCAATTACGGCCGGGTATAAAAATATTGGGGTCATGATAGGTTTCAAATAAGCCAAAAGCTTCACCCAATTCGCAGCCTATATAAAACGGGCCGCCGGTTTTTAATCGTACCCCTACTTTTACCGGTATAAATTGCCGTGGCGATGAATGGCCGGGCAATTTAACCTGGTGCGTAGCATCCACTGTTTCGTAATAATAATCGTTATGGACTGTAAAATAGGTATACCCGGCAGATAGTGTACCGGTAAGGTGACTGCCCAGATCGCGCAGTGCAATCAGTTCGGCGCCATGAACAAAGCCGCCGTAGGGGTTATCCCAGCCTACACCGGTTGTTGCCGCTGCCCCCAAATACCAGGCATTGGAATCGTCAAATACTTTTTTTGCGGGTTTAAAAACCGAATTAAATGCCAGCCCGGCTTCCCAGCCCAGCCAGCTCCTTACCTGGTGACCATATGTGTAGCTTGGATAGGATGGGGCATGTGCCGGATTTTTATATCCCGGTGTCGAAAACGAATTACTGTAATTATAGCTGTTAAAAACCGGCCCTGCCATAATGCTGATGTGTTTGGAGAGTTGCACATTTAATAACAGCTTAGCCTGTATCAGCCTATCGTCCCAGTTGCCTGCGTTGGCTATCAGGTAATGTGTCTCGGCAGATACAAACACGTTATCGCTTAACATAAAATCGTGACCGATACCCAGGCCAAAAGCATAAAGCTTGTTCCCCGGTGATATATTTGCACCTAATGAGAATTTGCTGTAAAAGCTATGCGTACCGGTTGTTAACGACGCATTGGTGTTCATCAGGTCGCTTGTTGATAAGCCTATTTTATAAAAGCCGTTGCCTATAATATTCACTAAACCTATGCTTGCCCCATGCGATGTATCGGCTGTATTAACCAATCCGATTTGTAGTCCCTTTAGTTTACGGACGCTATTGTTAAATAGCGAGAACTGTACACCCGCAACATCGCTTTCGGCTTTATTAACAAAAAACGCCAGCTGTGCGCCTTTTACCGTGTCTAAAGCCTGGTTATTGATTCCGGCAAACTGCAAGCCGGTTACCGTGCCGCCTACAAGGTTAAACACCCCTGCCAATTGCAGATACCGCGAGTTCATTTTATTGATATTAAATAAACCGGCTACTTCAACACCGTTTACCCCGGCCGTGTACCCGCCAATAAGGTTCACCGAAAAATTATTAACCACCTGCGAGCTAAACATACCGTGCGAGCTTAAGCCGGGTGTAAGGGATACCTGGAAGGGCCGGGTAGCAAAAAAATCGGGGATGTTTAAGCTTTGGATACGCTGCCTTGCCGAGATTAAGAAGCGGCCCATGCCTGTTTTTTCAACCTGGCGGTGTTTGCCCGCTTTGTCGTAGTTTTCTTTTAGCGCCCGTGTGCTTATAGATACGCTTTGCAAAAAGTTAATGGAGGTGTCTTTATAATCGAGTTTGCTTGCTGTAAGGCTGATCTGCCCCGGGTTATCTACCCTGAATTTGAGCCGGAAATAACCATGCTCGTCTGTAAGTGCCGAAACCAGCAGTTGCTTAAGGTAAACTGATGCATTCATCAATCGTTCGCCGGTGTGCTCGTTAACAACTAAGCCACTGATGCTATAGGAGTTATAATCATTGGTTATATCGATATTAGCGAGTGCAAGACGGGGTACAGGTTTGGTTAAAATGATATAGTCATTGTATTCGGCTACCTGGTATTTGCCTTGAAACAGCATGCCAAGTATCACCCAGATTTTTTGATCGGCCGCGTTAATGGTGATCAGGCTATCTTGCGGCAACAAATTAGCGTCATATGAAAAATAACAATCCCCCTTTTTAGCTATTTGATTTAATACCTCGCCCAGGGGCATACTGGTAAAGTTGACAGATATTTGCTTGTTGAGGAGGTTTTGCCCTCGCGCGTTATTAAAGCAAAACGATAGTAACAGCAGTGCCGAAAATGTAAACAGCTTACGGATGTGAATACTTTGCGCGTAAATAATGACCATCAAAAAATACGTGGTTTATTTAAGTATAATTTGATTTTGTTTTTTCTCAACTTCGATTTCTAAGGTAAAACCTATTATTCTCAGAATTTCATCGAGCGAATGGCTGGTTTTTAAAATAACCACCATCCTTTTTTCGTTTAGTTCCTTACGGCCAATTACAATGTTACTGCCGTAGGCTTCATTTAAAACTTTTACCAATTTGGATAGCGGCACATTATTGGCGACAAACTCTTTGCTATAGTAATAATTATATAGATTATCCTGATTGGTTTGTTTTAATAAAATAGCGGCACCCTTTTGTACCGATACCATTTCGCCTGGTTTAAGTAATACTGTTTTGCCATTCAGGCTCACCTGCACTATCCCGGCTTCAACAATCACTTCAATATTGCCATTTTTAAAATTCACATTAAAAGATGTGCCCACCACCCTGATGGTAGCTTTACCGGCTGTAATAATAAAAGGTTTGGCTTTATCGGGCGCTACTTTAAAAAATGCTTCGCCTTTAATTAACTCAACATCGCGTTGTTTGCCGCTAAACTTTTTGGGATGGCTCAGTAACGCATATTTATTTAAGGTGATGATGGAGCCATCGGGTAAGGTATCTGTTTTAACTGCTGTGTGTGTTTCAAATTGCACCTGCGGGTTTGCAAACCGGTTAAAATATAACCATGCGCATCCGGCAAAAAACAGTATCGCGGCGGCCATTTTAAGCCAGCGGTAGTTGCCCCGCATGTTTACCACTTGTTGTGCGTTTTTTTGCTCCGCGGCCCTTTGTTTTACTTTTTGCAAGGATGCCTGCGCATCAATGCCAGTATCGGCCTTAAAGTTTTTGCTGCTGTCCCATATCAGCCTGAATTGCTCAAACCGGCGTTCGTTGGCGGCATCTGCGGCGCGCCATTCGGTTACCAGCCGGGCTTGTTCGGCGGTTACCTCATCCAGCAGGTAGCTGATCAGTAATTCGTCATTCACTTGTATCGGTGTTTTCATGACAGTATTTTAATTAATATCCATATCATCAGCGGCAGGTAATCTGCCAGTTGTAACCTTAACCGTTTTAGCGCTTTGCCCATCTGGTTATCTACTGTTTTTATACTGATACCCAGCTGCAATGCTATCTGGGCATATTTCAACTCCTCAAATCTGCTCAGCTGGAAAATAGTGCGGCATTGCTCGGGTAAATCATTAATCGCCCTTTTTAGCTGCTGCTCAAACTCACGGAACTGCAGCTGGTTCAGCGGGCTTTCGGTATGTTTATCCATCTCATAATAAGTGTGCGACTGGTATTTTTGCTGTACCTTGTGGTGCTTAAAATAATTCATACACTCGTTATATACCGACCGGTACAAATAAGCTTTAAGCGAAGTATGGATAGCGATTGGCTCCTGCCGTTCCAGGATTTTTAAAAACACATCCTGGATCATTTCATCGGCTAATGCCGTGTCATCAAGCATGGTAAACGCATAGTGGTGTAGCGCGGCGTAATGCTCCAGGTAAATACGGTCAAAGTAGTCTCCATCCGCATTTAAATGCAGTTTGTACGGTATAGTATGTGTTTGTTTTGTATCCAACTGATAGGGTTAAAAGTACTACTTTAAACAATAATCTGTTTTGCAGACAACAAGATGAGTGTTTACCCCTATGGCGGAATGAAAAAAATGTATGGTTAATGAAAAGAAGTTTCCGTCGATTATTAATAGATTAGTTGTTAACTAATTGATGGTAAGGTGAAAGTGATTTCGTGAGGGATTTTTATAAGATATAAATAGTTGATTGTCAGGTGTAATGCGATCCAAAGCGTTCCGCATGATCCAGCGTTCCGGTGGAACACTTTTGTGGACCATTAACTCCCAAACTGTGTTAAGTGATGGTTCAGGTGTTTATAAAACATATTATTCCATTCCTCAACCTTTAGCGGCCCAAAGGAATGCGACATTTTTCCGTCGAACTCTTTTTCGCCTAATTGTTGTGTCTTTTGGATATAGCCGATAAGCCTGGCTTTTTCGGTCTCAAAATCCCTTTCGCCGGTGATGATAAAGGCCGGGGCGGTAGGGCCGTTATGCTTGTAGGCTACTTCGCTTACTACTTTGTTTTTTACCAGCAGCTTCAGAATCAGCTTCATAAAACCGTTTGGTTTGGGGTGTTTTTCCGGCTCGTAAACCATTTCGTACGATACACAGCAATGGGCAAGCATTTGCGATACATTCATTTTGCCCCATTGCGGGGTGGTGGTTGGCGTAAGGGTATTAATCCTTTGGATAATACCATCAGCAACGGGCTGCGAAAAAATATTGGGTAAGGCCATAATGGTTGTTTTATGTTGATTTATTGAATTTTAAGCTACGACGATGCTATAACTCAATATGGGACAAAAGGTAAAACTTTTTTTTATTACCCTGCAATTTGATTACCAATACTTTTTATCCATCAGCCATACAGCCAGGTCTTTATTATAGTTAAAGAAAGATGAAGGAGGAAGCCTCGGAGCGTTGAGAATAATAAGTGGCACATTAATTTCGTAAGCCGAGCCATGGCTGCGGTACGTTGCCGGCAAATCCTCGGTAGCATGGTTTTCCAGGTCGCCAAAAACGGTTGTGGAATCGCCTAAAACAATAAGATCACCGATGCGGTTAGCGGGCAGATGGTATTTTTGTGCAGCTTCGGTACGGGTTAGCACCTGTTGTACTCCTTTTAATTGATATAGCGCCGTTTTTACCGTTTGTAAATCGTTGGTATTGTTTAGGTAAACGTATGATGCCCCGCCAAACCCACGATGATGTTTAAAGTATTTATCCTTTTCGGGGCTTAAGGCTAATTTTATACTGATATGCTGCAATAGTAAAGCTTTTTGGATATCGATACAGCGGCTTTTGTGGTTTACATCATGATCTGCCGTGATCAGGATGGTAGCATCGGGCGCAGCCATGCTGATCTGGCGGATGTAGTTATCTATATTTTGAAGATGTTTTATCGAGCCGCTGTCCGTTGGCGCCCAGGTATGCATGGGATAATCGGTAGTGTGAATGTAAATGCAACCAATATCCCTGCTATTGTTCAGCAGATAGATAGCCGCCTTCATCGACCAGTAATTTACCCCGGCGCTATAAATGCTATCGGGTTTACCAATTTTATTTGTCCATGAAGTATCGGCAGTTTCGGGCGAAACCACTATATCGGCTCCTGCGGAAAGCAGTGTGGTGCTTTTCTTTTTGCTCGATATCAGTGCCGATTTAACGTTGTACTTTTTAAGTTTTTGAAAAATAGTAGGGGAGCGTACCAGGTGTTTATCTTCCATAAATTCCTCCTGGCCTTTATCGTTCAAAAAAAAGTTGCCGCTTATGCCGTTAACTTCCGGAAAAGTGCTGGTACATATCGATGTATTGTTGGCATTGGTAACCGTAGGCATCAGGGCGCTCACCTGTTTAAAAAAGCCTTTTTGTATCATCGCTTTTAAATAGGGCATGGGTGCGTTGTTAAAATAACTCAGCCCAAAACCATCAAACATAATAATAACCACCCGTTTGCCTCTATTGAATTTTACGGATTGGGTTTGTGCAATGGCGGTGGGGCAGGTTAATAAAAATGTAATCGCTATTAACCAGCAGGCTATAATTTTCATGGCTATTTTTGCCCGAAATTATTAAGGAATATTTAGTTGGATTGGTTGTTGTTGTTATTTAACGGAAAGATAATGTTGAGATAATGCAGAAAAAGATGTGATTTAATTATGCCCCCGCATTTACCTGTTTTCCATACTTTTCCAGCATACCAATAATCTCGCTAAGCTTCATGGGCTTGCTCAGGTAATCGTCCATGCCGGCTTGTACGCATGCTTCTTTGTCTTCTACCATGGCATTGGCTGTCATGGCAACAATAATAGGCTGTTTGGCAATATTTTTCCTGATGTATCGGGTTGCCTCCAGGCCGTCCATTTCGGGCATCTGGATGTCCATCAGGATAACGTCGTACTGCTTTGCTGCTACAGCGTCAACAGCTTCCCGGCCATTCATAGCTATATCAGGCTGGTAGCCCATTTTATTGAGGATCTGTTTGGCCACTTTTTGGTTTATCGGGTTGTCCTCGGCTATCAAAATATTCAGCGGGTATTTAATAGCCAACTCTTTTGATAGGGCATCTTTCGGCGGTTTTTGATCGGCAGTAGCAGTGTTATCACTCTTTAGCTGATCTATAATGTGTTTAAGCAATATATTATGCTTGGCAGGCTTGGTTAGTATTACGTTAAAAAGGCCGGCATCGCGTTTGGTTTGTCTATCAATCGAACTTAATAATATAAGGGGCAGGGCAGGGTGCGTTGTTTTTATTTTACGGGCCAGTTCGGCGCCATCCATCTGCGGCATGTACATATCTGTAATCACCAGTTCAATCTTGCTGTTGGCAGCTAAAATGGCTAAAGCTTCATCACCGGATTGGGCTATTAAGGGAACAAATTTCCAGTGCTTTAGCTGGGTTTCCATAATATTCCGATTGGTGGCATTATCATCAACCACCAACACCTGTTTGTTTTCGAGGCCCGCAGTATCCAGGTTAAAGTAGGTAGGGCTGGTTTTTATGCCAACCCTGGTTTTTATGTTAAAGCTGAATGTGGTACCGCGTGCGAGTTGGCTGCTTACTTTAATTTCGCCGCCCATAAGGTGAATCAATTTTTCGCTGATGACCAAACCAAGGCCTGTACCGCCATACTTGCGTGTTGTGCTCGAGTCTACCTGCGAAAACGCTTTAAAAAGCCGCGACAATTTATCTTCTGGTATGCCGATGCCGGTATCGCGAACGGTGAACGATAAGTTAAAATCCTCATCACCTCCCAAAAGCCTGTCTACATCAATAAATATTTCGCCTTCGGTGGTAAACTTAATGGCGTTACCCACCAGGTTTATCAGTACTTGCCTCAGGCGCATCGAATCGGCGATGATATGCTCCGGCACACCAGGCTCTATCTGGTAAATAAGGTCGATGTTTAATTTTGATGCCTTATCGGCAAAAAGGTCTAGTACGCTTTCTACACAATCCCTGACATTAAAATCATGCTCCTCCAACTCCATGTTGCCCGATTCGATCTTGGAGAAATCGAGGATATCATTAATAACTGTCAGCAGGGCATCGCCCGAGTGTTTAATGGTTTCGGTGTATTCGGCCTGCTCGGTGGTAAGGTCGGTATTGGCCAGCAAGGTTGCCATGCCTATTACACCATTCATCGGGGTACGGATTTCATGGCTCATGGTAGCCAAAAATATACTTTTGGCTTTATTGGCATTCTCTGCCTCCTCGCGGGCTTTCTCCGCTGCCTCGCGCGATCTTCTTTCTTCTATAGTAAGTTGCGTAATGCTTTCTGTACGTTCTTTTACCTGCAACTCAAGGTACTCTTTTTGTTGCCTTACCGCACGCATGCGGTATTTAAAAAAGCCATAAATTAAACCGGCGAAGGCCAAAACGGCAAGCGTATCAAACCACCAGGTAAGCCAGAAGGGCGGTATAATAGTTATCTGGAGCGGGGTTGTTACCGGCGACCATGAACCCTGGCTATTGCGGTATTTTAACCTTACATGGTAAGTGCCGGGCGAAAGGTTGGTATACAACGCCGTATTATGGCTGCCAATATAATTCCATTCTTTATCAAAGCCATCTAAATAATAGGCATACTGCTTTCTATCTGCCGATGCATAATCAAGTGCTGCAAACTCAAATGAAAACACCGATTGTTTATAGGATAATGTAAGGTTGCGGGTATCGGTAATGTCGTTTTTTAATGGCGATGGATCCTGTGCGTTTTTTGCAATTACCAGCGGTTTGTTAAACAATTGAAAGGATGTGATAACCAGGGGGGCAAACCCGGCCTGTTTTAAAACTTTGCCCGGCGAAAAACAGTTAAATCCGTTAATGCCACCGAAATAAAGGGTTTTATCATCTGTTTTTAAGGCAGAATGCGACTTAAATTCGTCGCCCTGCAATCCATCTTCTGTAGTATAGTTATAAAATGTCCTGCTTTCCGGATCAAATTTAGATAGCCCGCCGTTGCTGCTGATCCAGAGGTTGCCGGCATCATCAGGCCTTATGGCATAAATAATATCGCTGGGCAAACCATCTTTTTTTGTAAAAACGGTAAAGTGTTTGCGTACAGGATCAAAAAGATTGAGGCCTGAAAGCGTAGCAAGCCACAAACGCCCTTTGGTATCTTCAAAAATATCGGGTATACCATTATTGCTGATACTGTTTGTTTTTTCGTCGTGGACAAAACGTGTAAAAGTGTTGGTTTTGCTGTTAAAAAGGTTTAAGCCCCCGTCTGAAGTGCCAACCCAAAGGTTTCCTTTCTTATCTTCATACATTACATAGGGCCTTGGGCTGCTTAGGCTTTTCAAATCGTTCGCGTCAAAACGGTAGTGGGTGAAAACTTTGGTGTCGGGGTCGAAGCAGTCTAATCCATCGTTAAAAGTGGCTAACCAGGTTTTCCGGTCGCGGGTATGCAAAATGTAATAAACATTGTTGCCGCCAATACCTTGTGGTTTGGCAGCATCGTGTTTGTAATTGGTAAAAACATTTGTTTTAGGGTCAAATATGCTAAGGCCGTTGCCCCAGGTGCCTATCCAAAGTTTGCCTTCATAATCGGGTTTCACAGTAAGCGTATAATTGCCCGCTACGCTGTTTTTGCCGTCGGCCCGTTGTTTATAGTTGCTAAACGTTTTGCTTACCGGGTCAAACTTATTTAAGCCGCCGCCATCGGTTCCAATCCAAATTTTATGATCTTTATCTTCGGCCAGGTCAAGTACATAGTTGTTTGAAAGACTTTCGGGATGACTGTTATGCCGGTACAAGGTAAAACTTGATGTTGTTTTTTTCGACAGGTTAATGCCTCCGCCGAAGGCGCCAACCCACATATTGCCTGCACGGTCGCGGCAAATACCGTATACCGAGTTACCGTTGATGCTGTTGTTATCTACTTCGTCGTGTTCGTAAACACTAAATTTGCCGGTTTGATTGTTTAATATACAAAGCCCACCGTTTTCGGTTCCAACCCACAAGTTACCTGCGGCATCGCTGTTTAACGCGTAAATGGTATTTGATGAGATGCTGCCTGTGCGGGTTTTGTCCTGCCCAAAACGTTTAAATGTTTTATTGGCACGGTTAAATAAAAGGAGGCCATCCTCCTGGCTGCCAAGCCATAATTGATGAAATTTGTCTTCAAATATGCAGGGAATAATTGTGGCCTTCACCGTTTTTGTGGCAGGATCATAGTAGGGAAAATGGTCGAAATTGTTTGTTTTAGGGTTATAAAGGTTTAAGCCGTCGCCTCCCGTTCCTACCCAGATTCGTTGTTCAGAATCTTTGTAAACAGTGCGTATATTGTTGGCGCCCAAGCTGCCGGTATCTTTGTCACTATGCTGATAGTGGATAAAGGTGTTGCTTTTTAAGTTATAGCGATCAAGGCCGCCGTTTTGTGTGGCTATCCATAAATTGCCATTATCAAAAAGTAAACGGTTTATTATATTGTCGCTAAGGCTGTTTGTGTGGCTATTATCGTGCTGGTGCCTTATAAAACGGCCGGTTGACCGTTGGTACATATTTAGGCCGCCTTGTGTTGCCAGCCACATATTGCCGTTGTAGTCTTCGGCAATATCAGTTACGGTATTGTTACTTAACGAGGTGCTGTCCTTGTCATCGTACCTGTAAGTGATAAAACGATAACCATCGTATCTGTTAAGGCCGTTTCGGGTAGCTATCCACATAAAACCCCGGCTATCCTGAAAAATGCAGTTTACATTTATTTGCGATAGCCCTTCGACAGTGCCTACATGTAAAAATTTAAGACTTTCGTTTTGAGCATAGCTGTTAAACGGTATTACAGTACAAATTAAAAGTAAAGCGCGGATAATATGTTTAAGCTTATGGCATGGCCTGTACATAGAACGTTGTTAATATGCTGTGTTGAACTAAGAAAAGCTGCCCAAGGCAGCGGGTTTACATACAAAATTTGTATACGTTGGTATTAGCAATAGGTTACCTTCAAATTTAACGATATCCCTGGATTTTAAAAGCGATTTAGTATCATATACTGTACAAAATTATCATAATGGCGTTACAAAATCGCTGATTGACAATAACTTTACGCTGAAACCGACTCATTATACCTGTAACATAGGCCTGGATAAATTGAACATGTGTTTTTTGTACTAATAAAACGGGCTGCGGGATGAGTATAAGGAACAAATGCCTCATTTAATTTATTATTAAACGCAGTTAAATCATGAAATAGCTGGAATTGAGCAGGAAATCTAAAATATTTAAAAAATATCAAACAATTCTATTTTAAATTGTTGTATCTGAATGAATTATAATCAAACCACCAATGTGCTGATCATTGATGACGATGCGGTTAATAATTTTATTGCTGAAACCCTTATTAAAAAAGCGGCCAAAGACGCGGAAATCACTATTTGTTTAAACGGGCAGGAAGCCATAGAACAATTGCTAAGCATCAAACAAAGTTCGGGCAGGCTACCCAGGTTTATATTTTTAGATATCGCCATGCCGGTGATGGACGGCTGGAAGTTTCTTGACGAATACCTCCGTTTAAATTTGGGCGACGAAAGCGATAGCGAAATTATCATGGTTTCTTCATCCCGTTTCAGGCACGATATTGACCGCGCACTTGGGAATGCTATTGTGAAAGAATACATCAGGAAGCCTCTTAGCATGGAATTGATAAGAAGAATTTTAAAGGTAGATCATCTTGATAATTGACGGCAATTTATTGCAATAACTTTTGCCTGTAATAATTTGCCGGGCAACGTTAATTCTACCGGGGAATTGCTGAACTTAGATGAAATTTTATTGCGAACATGAGCCTGGAGCTGAAAAACTTTATCAATAACTATGTAAAGCTGAATGATGCCGAACTGGATGATATTGTTGGCCGTTTTAAAAAAAGGCAGGTAGGCAAAAATGATTTCCTGTTAAAGGAGGGAGATATTTGCAGCGATCTTGTTTTTGTCCAGGAGGGCTGTTTACGCCTGTTTTATCTTACCGGGGGTGTAGAGATATCCGTGTGGTTTGCATTTAAAAATTCATCGGCTATTGACATTTATAGCTTCATAAGCGAAAAACCATCGGTTTATTTTTTGCAGGCAATTGAGGATAGCGAGGTGATGTACTTGCCCAAAGCCGAATTGTTAAAACTATACCAAACACATCCCAAAACGCAGGAAATGATGCGCAACTTTTGGGAAGATGCCGTGCTTAACCTTATTGACCGGTTTACCGCGCTGCAAAGGGATTCGGCTGAGGAGCGTTACCTTCAACTGCTATCAAAACCACCATATTTGCAAAAAATTCCTCAAAAATACCTGGCTTCTTTTATAGGAGTTACACCAACGTCGTTAAGCCGTATCCGTAAAAATATCAGGTAACTTTAGGGTGCGGCTTTTGTCCCTTGTTTTTATTATATGCATCCATCAGGGCAGCCAATAAAAGTTCGATGTTGATGGGCTTGGATAAATAACCATCCATCCCGGCTTTAAAACAATTGTCCTTATCCTCGCTGAGGGCATTAGCAGTAAGGGCAATTATAATAGGTTTAGCGCCATACTTTTTCCTGATAAGCCTTGTGGCTTCCAGTCCGTCAATATTGGGCATCTGGATGTCCATTAAAATAATTTCGTACTTCTTGTCGCCCAGTTTTTCGAGTACTTCCCGGCCATCATTTGCCAGGTCGGGCTGGTAGCCTAATTTATTTAGTACCCTGATAATTAGTTTTTGGTTCATCAGGCTGTCTTCGGCAATAAGCATTACAAAAGGGTATGCCAGTGCAAAGGTCTCTGTTAAAAGGCTCTTTTTCTGTTCAACAACCGCTATGCTTTCTTTTCTTAGCTCGGCCTCAATAACGTTATAAAAATGTTGTTGCTTAATAGGTTTTGTAACTACCGAACTAAATAAATGATAATCCGTTTTATTACGATCGTTACCAACCGAACTTAGTAAAACGATGGGAGCGGCAGAGCCTGAAGCTTTTATTTTGGTGCCTAAGGCGATGCCGTCCATATCCGGCATTTGCATATCGGTTATAATCAGGTCAATGTCTTTTTCGATCGATAGCACTTTTAATGCTTCCTGGCCCGAGGGAACAGCAATGGCGGCCATTTTCCATTTTTCCAGTTGTGTTTTTAGTGCCCTTAAATGGGTGTCATTATCATCTACAACAAGAACTTTTTTTCCTTGGGTAACTTTATCGTTGATTAATGGTGTGTTTAAAGGTAATGCGGGCCCTTTTTTACACTTTATATAAAATGTAAAAGTACTGCCGGCGCCCCTTTCACTTTGTACAACTATATTGCCGCCCATTAATTTAACCAGTCGTTCGCTAATGACCAGGCCAAGCCCGCTGCCTCCGTATTTGCGGGTTACAGATGAATCTATCTGGTTAAACGCTTTAAATAAATTGCAAAGCTGATCTTCGGCAATCCCTATACCTGTATCCCTTACCGCAAAGTTTAACTGCAATTGGCGTGTTGATAATTTGCCTTGTGTTACATGCAGAAACACTTCGCCTTTATGGGTAAATTTGGTGGCGTTGCCCACTAAATTTACCAGTATTTGCCGTAAGCGCAATCCATCCGCAATAATATTCGCCGGGATTTCATCATCAATCTGGTAAACCAGGTCTATCCCTGCGCTTGCTGTTTTTGAAGCAAAAAGATCAAATACATCTTCTATGCACCTGCGCAAATCAAGGTTATAAGGATCCAGCTCAAGGTTGCCAGATTCAATTTTTGAAAAATCCAGGATATCGTTTATTACTGTTAATAACGATTCGCCGCTGCTAAGAATGGCATCGGCATATTCCTTTTGCTCATCATTAAGCCTTGTGTCGGATAATAATGAAGCCATACCCAACACACCATTCATCGGGGTGCGTATTTCGTGGCTCATGGTAGCCAGAAACGTACTTTTGGCCAGGTTTGCCTTTTCGGCTTCTTTCCGCGCTTCCTGCTCTTTTTCCTGTTGTTTTATAAGTTCATCCGATTGCGCCTGCAGCTCTTTTGATTGCGCCTGGTACTCTTCTGATTGTGCCTGGAGTTCTTCATTTAAGATGGTTAGGTCATGCGCCTGCCTGCTTATCTGGGCTGTGCGGTCATTTACCTGTTGCTCAAGCGCACATTTTTGTTTGTCAAAAAAATTAACTCTCAGCCTGTAGGTTATATATGCAATACTTAAAATAAGCAAGGTGGCCATAGTTCTAAACCACCATGTTTTCCAAAGCGGTGGTGTTATAACTACCTTAACCGATGCGGGTTTAGTGCTCCAAACGCCATCGTTATTGGCCGCTTTCACCCAAAACGTGTACGTGCCCGGGTCAAGGTTGGTATAGGTAACGCTGCGCTTGTTATCAATATACTGCCACTCAGGGTCAAAGCCATCCAGTTTATAGGCATATTTATTTTGTTGTGGTGCTGTATAATCCAAAGCCGCAAACTCAAATGTAAATACCGATTGTGTCTGGTTTAACGTTATTTGCCTGGCGGATAAAATGCTTTGTTTTAACGGGGAGTTTGTACTTTGCAAGCTAACGGGTTTGTTAAATAAATTAAAACCTGTTATTCTTACAACAGGAACGTTATTATTAAAACTGAGCTTTGTTGGGTCAATTACATTAAACCCGTTTATACTGCCAACAGCAATTCGCCCGTCGGCCAGCCTGGCCCCGCTCGAGAAACTGAATTCCAGGCTTTTAAGTCCGTTATATTCCCCAAAATTCCGGAATGTTTTGTTAATCGGGTCAAACCGGGTGATACCTTTTAATGTTGTAAGCCATAAAAAACCGTTGCTGTCGGCGGTTATATAATTTACCGTATTATTTATCAGACCGTTATCTTCGGTGTAGGCTGTTATCGCTTTTGTTTTTAAATCATAACAATTCAATCCCCCTTCCATGGTGCCTATCCACATGTGCTCCTTATCTTCATAAAAGTAGCTTATCACGTTACTGGTAAGCTTGCTGTTTTCAATGTTTAATCTTGAAAATTTGGCGGTGGCGGGATCATAAATACTAATCCCGTTGGAGTAACCGCCAATCCAAATATGGCCGTCACGGCTTTCGTACAAGGCCTGGATGGAGTTGTCGGCAATTGAGTTGGGATCTTTAGGGTCATTAATATATTTCTTTATCGTTTTGCTTTTTGATTCATAAATATTCACGCCCCCCTGGTCTGTGCCCATCCAAATGTCGCCTTTACGGTCTTCTAATAAGGCGTAAACGGCAGTGCTGTTTATATTGGCTGGTTTATTTCCCTTGGTAAAATGGGTAAACAACTTCGATTTAAGGTCGTACCGGTCTGCTCCATTACTGTAAGTGCCCAGCCATACCGCGTCGTTTGCGCGGGTTATCAAAATACAAGACGTGTAATTGCTTACCAGGCTGTTTTTGGCCGAATTATCATGGGTGTAAGAAATATTAGTACCGGTTGCCTGGTTGAAGTAACCCAGGCCCGCGTCTGTAGCTAAATAAAGCCCTCCTTTGTTATCGGGCGCCACACCCCTGACAATATTTTTAGCCGATGGTGCATTGGTTGGTGAGGATTTAAAAGAAGGGAAAATATTGAGGTTTTTATCATACTTTAAAATACCCTCGCTTGAGGTGCCTATCCATAGCGTATGCTGCTCATCGGCTAAAATAGAATAAATACCATCATTTGGCATATTTTCATTTTCGGAGGATGGCTGATTTATGGGTATAAAAGCTTTTTTATTGACGTTTAACAGCTGCAATGTGGTATTGGTACCCACCCACAGTTTCCCTGCTTTATCGGCCGATAGACTATAAATGGGGTTATTACCGGTAGCGCTATAACGATCTGCCTCGTTAGCATAACGGTTAAATGTGAGGCTGCTCCTGTTAAGCAAGTTCAAGCCATTGTTTGTGCCTATCCAAAGGTTGTGGTGTTCGTCTTCGGCTATCGCATTTATGGAATTATCGCTGATGCTTTTATTGTTTTTTTTGTCGTGCGTAAACCGTTTAAAATTCCCGCTTTTTTCATTATATAAATTCAGGCCATTATTTGTACCAACCCACAACCGATGGTAACTATCTTCACAGATAGAATAAACAGAAGCGCTGCTCAGGCTGGTTGTATCTTTGGCGCTATGAACAAAGTGTTTAAACCCGGTTTTGCCATTCATAAGCAGGTTTAAACCATTATCGGTACCTATCCAAAGGTTGTTTTTGGCATCGTTAAAAAGGTAGATGATGTTGTTATTGCTTAAGGCCGATGGATTTTTAGGATCGGCTTTAAAATTAATAAATTCATCTTTTTTCCTGTCAAACTTACTGAGGCCACCAATGCGGGTACCAACCCAGATATCGCCTTTTTTATCCTCGCAAATGGTTAAAACGTTATTGGCCGGTAAGCTTTTATTGTTTTTTGAATGATGTTTATATACCGTAAACTGGTACCCGTCAAATTTGTTAAGGCCGTCCTGCGTACCAAACCACATAAAGCCATAACTATCTTTCAATATACTGGATATAGAATTTTGTGAGATGCTGTTTGAACTGTTAATCCGGCTCAATTTTAAACCGATTCCCTGTGAAAAAGCCTCGCTGTTTAGCAAGAGCAGCAAGAATAAGAAAAATGTTAACAGGGGTTTATTGAACATTATACAGGGATATTCAGCACGTGGTTTATACGCTAATTTTTAATCAAATGTTTAACGGCTTAAATTACATGTAAAATTTATATTATCTGCGCAGGTATTTACGCTATATGCTTACAATTTATAAGCTAAATCCGAAAAACGCAGGTTTTTTATGATAAATTATTACGATAGGAGCCGGACTCACCGGTTGGAATGCTAAATCCTCCAATAATTGCCGCTGAGTATGATCATATTTAACATTTTGATGCTGTTATCGTAATAATCATAATCTTTCAGCTTAAAATGAAGCAGGTAATCCCACGTATGGTTTAGCCATTGCTGGTTTTTAGAATCTGTCATGGCCGAAACGGTAAAAGGCGCTATAAAGCTTAGTGCCTCAAAGTGCCGGGTGGGCAGGTCATCGCCCGCCAGCGTGTAGCCGGCAGATATATTATCAGGATTGTCGTTGCTTGTCGACCGGATCCAACGGTTAATTTTGGCTGTTATAACTTTGGCCCTTTCATCGCTGTATAATAAATAGTCGGCGGCTATGCGCCAGGGCACCCGGCAGGCATTGTAGTTATAACAGCCATCATACTTCGATTCCAGGTACATAGGCCCTACAGGGCGTGGGTTTTTATTTACCTGTCGGATAAAGTCGGGTATCAGGCCCGCATCCGGGCTGTATTTTTGCTGCATCCGGGCGAAAAGGCGATAAGTGTTATCAGTTACTTTATCCCAACGCGCATCGCCTGTAACCGCTTTAAAAGCTTTAAAATGCGATGGCATAAAATCAGATGTGCGGGTATCAAAATAATCATCGCTATCGGCTTCAACATCATTGCCAAGCAGTATGGTAAATTGCTCCCGGTTAATTTCATACTTCATGATATCGGCAATCAGCAATTTAGCTGCCTTCAAATAGTTAATACTGCCGTTGCTGCCCCATTGCTTATGGGCCAGTAATAATGAATAGGCAATGTCCATATCGCCGTCTGTTGCCGAGGAATGATCGGTGTTATTGCCTTTTTTATCCTGTGCCCATGCCATCAGGTAATGCCCCTTTCGTGCCGGATGCGATTGATAATACCGGAATAAAGCATCATACACCGTTTTTGCAGAAGCATCGGCCCCGGCCATCAGGGCTACGATGATCATGCCATAGCCTTGCCCTTCGGATACGCATTGTTTATTGCCGGGTCTTTCAAACCAGATATAGCTTTGGTTTTTTTCAGCAGCTTGTTTTACATACCGGCTTTTCCATTGCCAATAAAATGTGCGTACGCTATTATCAAGACTTTGCCTGCTTAGGTGACTGGGTAGGATAGCGCCTTTGGTATAAATTGTATGTTGTGGAAATGGCTTTGATGCAGACTGCGCGCTTAAGTTTTGGCAGGTAAGCAGCATTAGCAATAAAGTGATTTCCTTTTTTAGCATATTGTTTGTTTGATCAAATAAGAAAACATTGAACGCAAAATTTATCTACGCCGGTTAGTTTAATGCTAAAGATACAGATTGATGTGGGGTGGATAGCATAGCCACTGAAATGCCCCTCGATTGGATATGCGGAAAATCGCTGAAATTTTCAACCTTTCGCCTTTGACCTTTATCCTTTCGCCTAAATGTCTTTCGCCTAAATACTACTCCATTCTCTTCCTGATCAACTCCTTACGATACCTTTCCTTTAGCGGGAACTTGATGTCTGTAAGCAGGTAGATACCGGTGCCCTTTTCGCGGGCAAGGGAATATTCCACTTCGCCCATTTTTTTGTAGGAGCCTATCATCTTGCCGGCCACAAATTGGCGGATGTTTTCGCCGCCGTTATCATCCACATAGATCATGTATTTGCAGTTGAGCGTATCGGGAGCCCAAAGGGTAAAACTGCTGTTCAAAGATACCACGTCGGGATAGTTGTATTGTTTACGGTAGTGATGAAGGGCCCCGGCCTCGCCGTAGTTATCGGCGTACACTATGGTTTGTTTTTGCTGTTCGGGTGTAAGGCTATGGTAGGTAGCCCCAACTTTTTGAGCCATTTCTTCCCAGCCCAGCATATCGGCGTAGTCTTGCGTGGTGGCATGCATTTTCTGATCTTCCCAGGTCATGGCAAACCTGAACGCAGGTATGTTTTTGCCAGTGAACCTAAAAAACGCCAACGTTTGCTGTAACGGTAAAATAGGCAGTACCAAAGGCAACAAAAGTACATTAGGAATAGTAAAACAGGCAACGGTTAAAGTACGAAGTACATAGCCACTTGTTTTTAACCACCGTTCGAACCCAAAACCACCCGCGGCAAACAGCATTGGGTAGGCCCCAAACAGGTAGTAGTTTTTACCATCCATTTTTAATAAGAAAATGAATATCAGTACATAAGCGATAGCCAGAAACTGGAAATTGCGTAGCTTGAACGAGAAAATTAAAAACACGAAACCCGTGAGCCAAACAAATAAAGCGATGCCATGAACGGTAAGTTGTTGTTTAATAAAGTCGCCGGCGGTAATATAATCAAGTTGTTCTTCGCGGAGCGCTTTCATATGGGTTATCACCGGGAAATGGTGCGTTACCTGCCATATAAAGTTGGGCAAAAATATAAGCACGGCCAACGCCATAGCGCCCAATATGTGCTTATTAAACAATAGCTTACGCTGCTTGCTGATAAGGATGCCTACTATAAGCGCGATGGTAAAAAACAGCATCGTATATTTGGTGAGCATGCCAAAACCGACTGCCATGCCCAGCCAGTATAAATACCTTACATCGGTTGTATTGAGGTATTTGATAAAAAGCCAAACCGTTAAAACCCACCAAAACTGATCAAATATCACCGGCTGAAAAAGGTAATTGCTTGCCGCAAATGCTGGCGAAAATATCAAAGCCAAACATGCTAACGTAATGGCAAACCGGCGCCCTCCAAACTCAACCACAATACGGCCGGTAAACCAAACGATTAAGCCAGAGAAAATAGTAGGGAAGATACGGGCCGCAAAAACAGAATTGCCAAATAAAGTGATAGTTAGCTTGGCCAGCAGTGCGATAAATGGCGGTACTTCTTTATAACCCCAATCCAGATGATCGGCCAGTACCAGGTGTAAAAACTCGTCGCGGTGAAAGCCGAAATGCCCGATGGCAAACAGGTTTAAAACCACCTTTATAAGCACAAAAATCAATATGAAATAAACGTATGTCGACTTCCGGTTTCTGTAGGGCATGTTAGGTAGCTTAAGGCTGAAGGCAAAAAGCTGAAAGCTTGATGCTGGAGGGTAAAGATAATTCTTTAGCGGTAAAAAGCAAAAAGGAGGGTAAAAGGTTAAAGGCGAAAGGTAAAAGGCGAAAGGTTGGAAAACTCTTTGCGGTTACCTTTCACCCTTCGCCTTTTACCTTTCACCTAAATCCGCGTTAAAAGGCGAAAGGTTGGAAAACTTTTGCAGCTACCTTTCACCCTTCGCCTTTTACCTTTCACCTAAATCCGGGTTATGTCGGCCCCTAAAGCTTTTAAACGGGTATCAATGTGCTGATAGCCACGTTCAATTTGCTCAATGTTGTAAATGGTTGATTTGCCTTGGGCCGATAGTGCAGCTATCAGCAGGGAAACCCCGGCACGGATATCAGGCGAGGTCATGCTGATGCCACGCAATTGTACCTGCTTATCAAGGCCGATAACCGTAGCGCGGTGCGGGTCGCAGAGGATGATCTGGGCGCCCATATCCAATAGTTTATCTACGAAGAACAAACGGCTCTCAAACATCTTCTGGTGGATTAAAACCGATCCTTTGGCCTGTATAGCCACCACCAGTACAATGCTCAGCAGGTCGGGTGTGAAGCCGGGCCAGGGGGCATCGGCAATGGTCATGATAGAGCCGTCGATGAAAGTTTCAATTTCGTAATGATCCTGTGCGGGGATGTATATATCGTCGCCACGCAGCTCAAGCTTGATACCCAGGCGTTTAAATACGTCTGGAATCATGCCCAACTCTTTGTATTGCACGTCCTTAATAGTTATCTCCGATCCTGTCATAGCGGCCAGGCCAATGAATGAGCCAATCTCTATCATATCAGGCAGCATGCGGTGCTCGGTACCGCCCAGTTTGGTAACTCCCTCAATAGTAAGCAGGTTGGAGCCGATGCCGGTTATTTTGGCGCCCATGCGGTTAAGCATTTTACACAACTGCTGCAGGTATGGTTCGCAGGCGGCGTTGTAAATGGTGGTGGTGCCTTTGGCAAGTACGGCGGTCATCACTATGTTAGCGGTGCCGGTTACAGATGCCTCATCCAACAGGATATAAGTGCCTTGCAGGTTAGATGCATCTACATTGAAAAAGCCATCTTCCGGGTTATAGTCAAAGCGGGCGCCAAGCTTCTCGAAGCCTAAAAAGTGCGTATCCAGCCTCCTGCGGCCTATTTTGTCGCCGCCGGGTTTGGGGATGGATGCCTTGCCAAAACGTGCCAGCAGCGGCCCTACAATCATAATAGAGCCCCTTAAGCCGCCCCCTTTGGTTTTAAATGCCTCCGACTGGAAAAAGTCCTGGTCGATATCTTTGGCTACAAAAGTGTAGGTTGATTCGGCAACCTTTTCGGTGATAACCCCCATATCGCCCAGTAGCTCAATGAGTTTGTTAACATCCTTAATGTCAGGTATATTGCTGATGGTAACTTTTTCTTCGGTAAGCAGTACCGCCGAAATTACCTGTAGTGCTTCGTTTTTGGCTCCCTGGGGGGTAATTTCACCTTTTAGCGGTTTGCCGCCGTTTATCACAAATGCGTTAGTCATGGGTGTTTATAATTGATAGGTCAAATGCTTCAAATGTTGTGAACACCCAAAGGTGTTAAATGTGTTTTTATATCCGGCAAAGATTATAATTTTTCCTGATTGTTTGTTCATTAGTTCACTGGTTCATTAGTTCATTGGTCTTGTGTAGCGGATTTGGGGCTTTGTTGGTGCAAAACTTTTTAAATAGGCCTTTTTACTTCTAAAAACGCCATAAATGCTCAAAAAACGACCAATAATACACCATTAATGAGCCAAAAAATCGCACAAATAGTACAAAAAAATGTAACTTATTTTAATTTAAAAAGTTAGCAAAACAAACAACCCCATTCTTTATTATAAAGAACAGGGTTGTAGTATTTATCGCCATAATCTACCGGAGTATCAACCATCGGCTTGTAAAAATCATCCACCAAAAAAATCCACCAGACAAGACCAATGAACTAATGAACCAGTGAACTAATGAACCAACCGGAACTAATATTTTTTGGCGCCCTGGTTACGGTTGCGGTTGTTTTGATTATTGTTGTTGCGCGGGCCATTGTTGTTCTGGTTGTTGGTTCGGCCTCCACCGCCTCCGCCGCGGTTGTTATTATTGTTGTTTTGTTGGTTGTTGCGGCCGCGGGCGTTGTTATTGTTATTTTGCTGGTTGTTGTTTGGCCTAAACTCAACACGGTTAAGGTTCACGTTTTCATCCAGTTTTAGGGTACCGCCCGATAAGGCATATAAATCGGCAATGATGCTTTCGTCGGCAACCGAATCTTTGTTCCATTGTACGTAGGCCATTTTCATGAAATTGGCAACGGCTTGTACCATGTGGCGTTTGCGCTCGGGCTCCTCAATGCTTTTTGCTTTTTCAATCATCAGCTCAATGGTTTTGCCATAGTGCTTGTATTTGATGCGCTGGTGCGGGTAACGCAAGGGCTGCGGTTTCAGGTGAATAGCCTCGGGCGTTGGTTTGGGGTAGGGGGCATCCACATCAATCTGGTAATCAGATATAATGTGCAGGTGGTCCCACAGTTTATGTTTAAAATCAGCCACATCGCGTAGGTGCGGGTTTAAAAAACCCATCAGGTCAATCACTACCTGTGCATAGCGGTTACGTTCTTCTTTAGTGGGCAGCGCAACAATGTACTTAACCATGTTTTGTACGTTGCGGCCATATTCCGACAGGATTAATTTATTCCTGGTTGAATTATAGTCAAATATAGGCGTGTTTTCTTGTGCCATGCTATTATTAATATTTTAAGGAAGTTTTAAGTTAGCCATGCGTCTTTTCCCTGTAGTAAGGGCCCAGGAGGCTAAAATTGAATTGTACTTGTATTGAAGTAACGCAAATATAACATTATAGTTATATAGTGCAAATAAAAAAATAGCCTCACCTAAATCCTCTCCAAAGGAGACGGCTTAAAAAGAATAGTTCTGGAATCGCCGATGGCTTGGAAATTCGTAATTTGCGGCAACATAACCCGCCTGTCATGCTGAGGAACGAAGCATCTGTTAACCGCCACGCATAGTTCGCGAATAGATGCTTCGTTCCTCAGCATGACAGTTTGGGCAGAGAAAGAAATACCGTTTCCATGCAAAACAAACTACTCATTACCCATATCGACGTTTATCGCTTCAGCATCCCAATGGAGCCGTTTACCATTGCTACCGGTACTATGGACCATGCGCAGAATGTTTTTATCAGGGTGCATACCGATGCCGGGTTTTACGGGGTGGGCGAGTGCTCGGCCTTCCCCATGATTGTTGGCGAAACACAGGATACCTGCCTGGTAATGGCTAAAGATTTTGCCCGGTTGTGGATAGGGAAGAACCCGCTCGACATTCCCGCCCGTATGCAGCAGTTGCATAGTGCCGCCGCCGGTAATACCACCATTAAAAGCGCCTTTGACATTGCCCTGCATGATATAGCCGCCAAAAATGCCGGCTTGCCATTATACCGGTTTTTAGGCGGAGAGAAGCGTGTTGTAGAATCAGATATCACTATCGGCATTGATAGCCCGCCAACCATGGCCATGAAGGCTTTGTACTTTAAAGCCTCGGGGGCAAACATCCTGAAGGTGAAACTGGGCAAAAACGCAGCCGCGGATGTGGAACGGGTTAAACAGATCCGCGAGGCGGTTGGCGCCGAAATGCTCATCCGTATTGATGCCAACCAGGGCTGGAGCTTTGATGATGCCGTTTTTGCCCTGCAGGCCATGGGGGAGTACAACGTTGAATTTTGCGAGCAGCCCATGCGCACCTGGTACGATGACCGCCTGCCCGAATTAATGCAGCTATCCCCCGTAAAAATTATGGCCGACGAAAGCGTATACAACCACCACGATGCCCGCAAACAGATCAACAGCGGCAGCTGCCATTACATCAACATCAAAATGGCCAAATCGGGCGGACTGCTGGAGGCTAAAGCCATCCACGACGAAGCTGCATCAAAAGGAATAGCCTGTATGATGGGCGGGATGCTGGAAAGCCGCATTGCCCTGAGCGCCAAACTGCACTTTGTATACGCCAGCCCCAATATCAAATTTTACGATATGGACACCTGCATGCTGGGCCACTTGGTTGACCCCTGCATTGGCGGCGTTACTTATGACGGGTATAAATTGAATATCGACGATGCTATAGGCATTGGCGCCGATGCTGATGAGGAGTTTTTGAAGGGCTGCGCGCATTTTAGGGTGTAGGTGAATACAAACGAGAACTAAAGAACAGACAATTAATCAATAAGAAAATCCTTCACAACCTGTCATCCTGAGGAACGAAGGATCTCCTATGATGAAATTTGTCAGCAAGTAAGGCAATTACTCTTGAAAAGCGATAATAGATTACATAAAGTTATATTTTTCTAATAAAAAAACCAAAGCATGGCCAAGTTTTTTTATTTTCATATGCAGATCAAAAGAGGAAACAGGCGCTGCTGAGGAGCAACCTGCCAGCAATATGATCTGCTGAACCAAGGATAAAGGGTCTCTCACAAGGAGGCCTTTTTATTTATCCTGGTCATGAATCATGAA